>NZ_JBFTXJ020000011.1 GCF_041379945.2 Aneurinibacillus sp. REN35
GGCCCATCTGTACGTGGTTACAAGACCTTTCCATCTCAGACCATGCGGTCTGAGAACGTATCCGGTATTAGCTCCGGTTTCCCGGAGTTATCCCAGTCGTACAGGCAGGTTGCCTACGTGTTACTCACCCGTCCGCCGCTAACCTTAGAAGAGCAAGCTCTTCTTTGGTCCGCTCGACTTGCATGTATTAGGCACGCCGCCAGCGTTCGTCCTGAGCCAGGATCAAACTCTCCAATAAGATGTTGATCGCTCATGACAAGCTAGCTTTATTACAATCGAAAAGAAATCTTTTCGGGGTCTGTGATAAGGATCAGGCATTCGCTACAAAGCGATTCATCACCTTCACAGATATATTTACTCGCACACATCGAGTGTCACTGTTCAGTTTTCAAGGAACTTGTTAGTACGCTTTCGCGCTGCGCCGTATCTCATCGGCGACTTTATTATCTTATTACATTTATAATTTAATTGCAAGCACTTTTTTAAAAAAGTTTTTCTTTCTTTTGCCTGCAAAAAAACATGCGTAATAAGCGACAAAAAATAATGTACTATACTTTCTCAATGAATGTCAACATCTTCTGCCGCTTTTCTTTACAAAATTTCATAAAGAAAAGACAGCACACATATATGCTGTCTTTATTCCTTACAAATATTGATTATTCTTCATCATCAATCGGACTGCTTTGTACTTCCTCGATCGACTCATGTACTTCGTCTTTGTTTTCTACACTATCTACGTCCTCTAAATCGTCTATCTCTTCGGTTACTTCTACTTTTGCTACAGTCGCTACTTCTTCCTGTTCACCAACACGTATAAGCTTAACCCCTTGCGTATTACGTCCCATAGAAGAAATGTCTTTGATGCAAAGACGAATAATAATACCCGCCGATGTCACCAACATCAAGTCATTCTTAGCATCTACGACCTTTAATCCTACAATCTCACCGTTACGCTGCGTCATATGCATTGTCTTAATGCCTTTACCGCCACGGCTCTGAAAGCGGTAAGATTCAAGAGGCGTCCGCTTGCCGTATCCACGTGAGGTCACGATCAGAACATCCGCTTCTTCCTCAGCAATATCCATATCAATTACACGGTCTCCGCTGCTTAAGTTAATTCCTTTTACACCTGTAGCGGAGCGTCCCATGATGCGTACGTCTTTTTCCGAGAAGAGAATGGACATGCCCATCTGGGTACCAATAATAATATTCTGGTTGCCATCCGTTAAGCGAACGCCGATCAACTCGTCATCTTCTCTTAAGTTGATGGCAAACAGGCCAATCCGTCGAATATTGCTAAACGATGTAAGTTCGGAACGCTTTACAATCCCCTGCTTTGTAGCAAAGAACAAGTAATGATTCGCGCTAAACTCCTTAATCGGAATAACCGTCTGAATATACTCATCCTGCTCAATTTGCAGCAGATTAATGATCGGCGTACCCTTGGCTGTACGGTTTAACTCTGGAATTTCATACGCTTTTAGACGGTATACCTTCCCTTTGTTTGTGAAAAATAAAAGGTAATGATGTGAATTGGTCGTGATTAAATGCTGGACAAAGTCATCTTCTCTCGTACCCATTCCTTGAATGCCGCGTCCGCCACGCTTCTGCGCACGGTACGTATCGACCGGAAGCCGCTTAATATAGCCGCGATGCGTAAGTGTAATGACGACTTCTTCCTGCGGAATCAGGTCTTCATCTTCGATATTGTTCATGTCTACTGTAATCTCAGTGCGACGCTCATCCCCATATTTTTCCCGAATCAGGGTCAGTTCTTCGCTTACAATGCCTAGGATGCGCTGTTCGTCTCCAAGAATGGCACGCAGCTCAGCAATCTGTGCGGACAATTCATTGAATTCATCCGTTAACCGCTCAATGGAGAGACCTGTTAACGCCTGCAGACGCATATCAAGAATGGCATTTGCCTGTTCTACTGTAAATCCAAGCGGAACCTCTCGGCCTTCCAATGTGAATGATTCTGCCATTAAGAATCCCCGGGCTTCCTCCCTGTCGGATGCCGAGCGAATCGGACCCTGACGGTCAACGAGATCATCCACAATATCAATGGCCTTCAACAAGCCTTCCACAATGTGAATGCGCGCTTCGGCTTTGCGCAAATCGTACTGTGTACGACGGCGAATGACTTCTTTTTGATGCTCCAAATAGTAATACAGCATCTGCCTTAAGTTCAAAATACGCGGCTCATTGTTAACAAGTGCCAGCATATTGATACCAAAGCTTGTCTGCATCGCCGTATGCTTGTACAGATTGTTGAGCATCACCTGCGGATTTACGTCGCGGCGCAGCTCAATCACGATACGCATACCGTTGCGGTCGGATTCATCACGCAAATCTGTAATGCCATCAAGCTTTTTCTCACGTACAAGCTCCGCAATTTTTTCAATCAAGCGAGCTTTGTTCACCTGATAAGGGATTTCCGTCACAATGATTCTTGCTTTATTGTTATGCTCCTCCACTTCGGCTTTGGCCCGAATGATAACGGAGCCCCGGCCTGTCTCATACGCACGGCGAATGCCGCCGCGTCCCATAATGAGCCCACCTGTCGGAAAATCAGGACCGGTAATGTGCTCCATCAGATCCTGATTTGAGCATTCTGGATTCTCGATCAGCAGCAGAACGCCATCAATCACTTCCCGTAAGTTATGCGGCGGAATATTGGTCGCCATCCCGACGGCGATCCCGGCTGCTCCGTTCACCAAAAGGTGCGGAAAGCGAGCCGGCATGACCAGCGGTTCCTGTTCATTGCCATCATAGTTCGGCCCAAAATCGATCGTATCCCTGCCGATGTCACGCATCAGCTCGGTCGCGATTTTTGACATTCTTGCTTCCGTATAACGCATAGCCGCCGCCATATCACCGTCTACAGAACCAAAGTTACCATGTCCGTCTACCAACGGATAACGGTAAGAGAAATCCTGCGCCATCCGGACCATCGTCTCGTATACCGCTGCATCACCATGCGGATGGTATTTACCGATAACATCCCCGACGATACGAGCCGACTTCTTATATGGCTTATCCGGAGTCACACCCATCTCATTCATCGCAAACAAAATTCGACGGTGAACCGGCTTCAGACCATCACGAACATCTGGGAGAGCACGGCTTACGATAACGCTCATCGCGTATTCAAGGAACGATTCGCGCATCTCCTGGTTTATATTAATATCAATAACATTAGATTGTTGCTCGGCCATTCCACTACCTCCGTCGTTCAACGTTTAATAGGCCTACACACGGCAGGTTGCAATCGTTTTGCCTATATATTTTATTATACCATTTATCTCCCTTTACGTACGAAAATAAGCCCTCTTAACAGAGAAGAAGGCTTATTTTTTATTAAATATCGAGATTACGCACTCTTTTTGCATTTTCCTGGATAAATTCACGCCTTGGTTCTACCTTATCACCCATCAGCGCCTCAAAAATCTCATCTGCCTGCATCGCATCTTCAAGCGCAACACGCAGCAGGGTACGGCTTTCTGGATCCATCGTTGTCTCCCAGAGCTGTTCAGGATTCATCTCTCCTAAACCCTTATACCGCTGTACGTTCGGCTCCGGCCTTGCAGGCGCCTCTGCACGAATCTGATTCAGTTGAGCTTCGTTATATGCGTAGCGCACCACTTTGCCCTGCTGGAATTTGTATAGAGGCGGTTGGGCAATGTATACGTATCCGTTCTCGATAAGCGGTCGCATATACCGGTAAAAGAAGGTCAGCAGCAGCGTCCGAATATGAGCACCATCTACGTCCGCATCCGTCATAATAATAATGCGATGATAACGCGCTTTCGAAATATCAAAATCTTCTCCGATCCCTGTACCAAGAGCTGTAATGATAGCACGAATCTCCATGTTGGAGAGAATCTTATCCAGACGGGCTTTCTCTACATTCAGAATCTTCCCCTTCAGCGGAAGAATGGCCTGGAATTTACGATCCCGGCCCTGCTTGGCCGAACCACCGGCAGAGTCACCCTCGACCACGTAGAGTTCGCTGATCGATGCATCCCGGCTTGAGCAGTCCGCCAATTTGCCCGGCAGGGAACTGAATTCAAGCGCATTCTTGCGACGTGTTAGCTCCCTTGCCTTCCGGGCAGCTTCCCTGGCACGGGCAGCCATCAGACTCTTCTCCACTACCCGCTTGGCTTCCTGAGGATGCTCATCTAAATATACGAAGAAATGCTCTGCAAATAATGATTCCGTAATGCTGCGGGCTTCACTGTTTCCAAGCTTTGTCTTCGTCTGTCCTTCAAATTGCGGATCAGGAATTTTCACACTGATAATCGCTGTAAGACCTTCTCGCACATCATCTCCGGTAAGATTCCCGTCTTTTTCCTTCAACAGGTTATTCTTACGGGCGTAATCATTGATCACACGAGTAAGCGCACTCTTAAACCCGGATTCGTGTGTACCGCCTTCATGTGTGTGAATGTTGTTCGCATACGAATAAATGCTGCTAACAAACGAATCATTATACTGCAAGGCGATTTCGACCATCAGTCCATCTTTTTGCCCCTCGATATAAATTGGGGGCTCGTGCAGTTTTTCTTTATTTTTGTTCAAGTATTCTACGAACGAGCGGATTCCACCCTCATAATGATACGTATCTGTCTTATTTTCCCGTTCATCATGCAGGGTAATGTGCACACCGCGATTCAAAAAGGCCAGCTCACGCAGGCGCTTCTGCAAAATCTCATACTCGAATACCGTTACTTCTGTAAAAATCTCCGGATCTGGAAGGAATGTTACCTTCGTTCCCGTATCTTCCGCTTCACCGACCACCTTCAGCTCATCCTGCGGCGCGCCGCAAGCGAAATGCTGGACATAGCGTTTGCCGTTACGTTTCACTTCTACTGTGAGAGACTTGGATAATGCGTTTACTACGGAAACACCAACTCCGTGCAATCCACCGGATACCTTGTAACCCTCTCCGCCGAATTTCCCACCGGCATGCAGCACGGTTAAGACAGTTTCTACCGTCGATTTTCCCGTCTTCTCATGAACCTCTGTAGGAATGCCCCGTCCGTTATCCGTTACCGAGACACTGTTATCAGGGTGAACATAGATATGAATATCATCGCAGTACCCGGCAAGTGCCTCGTCAATACTGTTATCCACAACCTCCCAGACCAAATGATGAAGGCCGCGGGCGCTCGTAGAGCCGATATACATACCGGGGCGCTTGCGGACTGCTTCTAATCCTTCGAGGACTTGAATCTGGCTTGCTCCGTAATTGTTCTGCGTATTTTCTGCCATATGAGCCTCACCTGCTTTCCAAGAAATTAGCACGACGCTTCAACGTAAGCGATGAAATCGGAGAGCAGTACACCTTATCCTTGGTGACTACATAGGATTTCGTCTGCTCATTGTCTAGCGCTACGATCCGCCCGCTTTCTTCTGCCTTTTGCAGAAATTGCCGGGTAATTTTAGAAGATTGCTTCATGTGAAAATCAAGAATGGTAACCACATCTTTCGCCCGCACAACCGTCTCGCCACCCAAATGAATAAACATGTTTTTCCTCCTTAGGTGTCCCGTGTAATGGTTCCTTGCTTTACCCGGTAAATCGATGCCTGCTGCAGCGTCTGATGGTATAGACCTTCTACACCGGTCGTTGTTACAAACGTCTGCACGCGATCTTTGATATTCTGCAAGAGGTGCGATTGCCGATCGGCATCCAGCTCAGACAATACATCATCTAGGAGAAGCAGGGGATATTCTCCTACTTCCTGGTGGATCAACTCAATCTCCGCTAACTTTAGAGACAATGCAGTCGTCCGCTGTTGTCCCTGCGATCCATATTGATGTACACTCGTTCCGTTAATAAAAAAGTGAATATCATCGCGATGCGGACCAGCCAATGTGGTGCCGCGGGCAATTTCACGATCCTTGATGGAGGTTAGATGACGGTAGGCCGCTTCTTCTGCCTCGCTCTCTGACATATCGGATGTGATGGGCAGCGTGCTTTCATAAGAAAGAGTGAGCTTCTCTCTGCCCTGCGTAATTTGTGCATGAATGTCCTGGCCCCACTTCTCAAGCTTCTCCATAAAAATAAACCGTTTATACAATACTTTGGCTGCTAGCTGTGAGAGCTGTATGTTATAAACATCTAGCATATCACCAAACGACTTGCCCAACTGCAACTCTTTCATCGCCTGATTGCGCTGTTGAACAAGTTTTTGGTACTGCAGAGTGTGGTATAAGTATGATTTAGAAACTTGTCCAATCTCCATATCAAGAAAACGCCGGCGGATGATCGGACTTCCCTTTACAATACTTAAATCCTCCGGGGCAAACATCACAACATTCAGCGCCCCGATATAATCGCTCAGCCTTCGCTGCTCTAGGTGGTTGATCTTTGCTTTCTTCCCCTTTGGCGTTAGCTGAATATCAAGCTGAATAGGGCCGATTTGCCGTTCTGCCCGGCAAGATAAGCGGGCAAATGGTGCCTCCCACTCGATCAGCTCCCTGTCCTTGCTTGTTCGATGCGATTTGGCCATCGCCAGCACATAGATTGATTCTAATATATTAGTCTTTCCTTGCGCGTTGGGGCCTACAAACAAAACGATTGGTGAATCAAAGTGTACATGAGTATGTGCAAAATTTCTATATTGCGTAAGTTCAAGCTCTTTTAGTATCAAACCGTCTTCCCTCCCGGCCCACACGCCTCGCTATCTGCAATACGCATGACGCTGGTTACGATTCGGCTTGACGTGACACTTCATACGTACCGAATCCATCTACAAAAACCATATCTCCATTATACAACTTTTTGCCGCGACGATTCTCTTCTTCTCCGTTCACCTCAATATAGGTCTCGGCTAGAAAGAATTTTGCTTGTCCGCCTGTGTCAATAATTTCAGCCAGCTTTAAAAACTGGCCAAGCGGAATGTAATCCGTGCTGATGATAACTTTTTGTTTTTCCATACGAATACCCGCTCTCTATTGATTCGTTCTGACAGGCAGAATCAGATGCAGCATCCAGTCATGCTCTGTTGGATGAATAACGAACGGACTCATCGCTCCGGTAAACTCGATGCGAATCTCCGCACTATCTACCGCCCGCAGAGCATCAATCATATATTTGGCATTAAACGAAATCTTTACGTCTTCTCCATCTAGGGAGGATGGGGTCACTTCTTCTGTTACCTTTCCTACCTCTGGCGTATTAGAAGAGATTTCTACCACACCGTCCGGACGAGTAAATAAACGGACAACATTGTTTTTCCCATCTCTTGCTAATAAGCTTGCCCGTTCAATCGCTCCAAGAAACTCTTTTGTAGATAAAATCATTTCTGTTTTTGTATTTTGCGGGATAATACGGCTCGTATCTGGATACGTTCCCTCAAGAATACGAGAATAAAACAGTATATGGTTCACTTTAACAAGAATTTGATTATCAGTAATGACCAGATCTAAGAGCTGATCATCATCAGGTAGAATTTTATTAAGTTCAGTTAAGCTTTTGCCTGGAATGACGATGTTATCGAATTGTAATCCTGCTGCCGATTCCACTGACGCAGTACGCGTGGTCAAACGATGGCTGTCGGTTGCCACAAACGTAAGAGCATCATCAGCTAACCTCCACATCACGCCCGTCAAAATCGGACGTGTCTCCGTCGTTGCTACCGCAATGACAGTTTGGCGGATCATTGTTTTTAACAAATCCGCTGGCAAACTTAACACCTTATTTTCTTCAATTTGAGGAAGGCGGGGGTAATCCTCTGCATTCATTCCATTTAGATTAAATTCTGAACGGCCGGAAGAAATGGTCGTAACGAATCGGTCATTTACAGAAAGCGTAACTTGGTCGCCTGGCAGCTTTCTTACAATTTCACCAAAAAAACGAGAAGGAAGGACAATGCTCCCCGGTGTAATATTCTCAATCCATTGGTGTTCACCGGATTCCATCGGAATATATTGTTCAATTGAAACATCTGAATCACTTGCCGTCAATGTAATGCCATCTTCATGGGCAACGATCTTAATCCCAGTAAGAATGGGGATCGTTGTGCGAGAGGATACAGCTTTGCTAACAGTATTAATCGCATTGGTCAATTGGTCTCTTTGAATCGTGAATTCCATTATGTCCCCCTCTAGGAATGTTATTTATTATTTTATCATATACTAATATTTTATTCTTTTTTTAAAACCAGTAATAGTAATAGGGCCGGTGGATATGTGAATAAGTCGGAAGGAGAAAAGAAATAAAGCCTATACACATGTGGATAACTTTGTGTACAGGCCAAGTCTGTTATTCGCATTTATACACAGGGTACAACCGCTAGAAACACAAAAAAAAATTAGCGGCCGTTTTTAATAATATCAATAAGCTCTTGAATGGTTGCCTGCAGCTGGCGGTCGCTTTGCAGAGCCTGTGTAATTTTTTCATGGGCATGGATAACTGTTGTGTGATCGCGCCCTCCGAATTCCTCCCCGATTTTTGGAAGCGAATAATCGGTTAGCTCTCTCGATAAATACATGGCGATTTGTCGAGGAAAAGCAACTGATTTCGTCCGTTTCTTTGCTTTGAAATCTTCAAGCTTCAAGTTAAATTGTTCTCCTACCACCTGTTGAATAGAAGCGATATTAATGATTCGCGGTTTGTTGGAAGGAATAATATCCTTTAGAGCCTCCATCGCTAATTCTGAATCAATGTCCCGGTTGATAAGGGATGAATAGGCTACAACACGGATGAGAGCGCCCTCTAGTTCGCGAATGTTTGTATCGATTTGGTTTGCGATGTATACCATTACTTCGTTTGGAATTTCGAGATTTTCCGCTTTTGCTTTTTTGCGCAGAATCGCAATCCGAGTCTCAAGATCCGGCGGCTGGATATCGGTAATAAGCCCCCATTCGAAGCGGGAACGCAGCCGGTCTTCTAGCGTCGGGATCTCCTTTGGAGGTCGGTCGCTTGAGATAATAATTTGTTTGCTTTCTTCATGCAGCGCATTGAACGTATGGAAAAACTCCTCTTGTGTCTGCTCTTTTCCAGCCAGGAATTGAATATCATCAATCAGCAGGATGTCAACATTCCGGTATTTATTGCGAAAGTTAACGGTCTGATTATCACGAATTGAGTTGATAAATTCATTGGTAAATTTTTCAGAAGAAAGATAGACGACGCGGGCATTCGGATTCTGTTCCTGCACATAATGTCCGATGCCATGCATGAGATGCGTTTTTCCGAGCCCAACTCCTCCATAAATAAAAAGAGGATTGTAAGCCTTTGCAGGTGCTTCGGCTACTGCAAGAGAAGCAGCATGCGCAAAGCGGTTGCCGGCTCCAATCACAAACGTATCGAATGTGTACTTTGGATTCAGCATGGTCTGCGGATAATCATCATGCGCATTATTTCGCTTATCTTTGGCGGAATGAGCAGCGCCAGTTTCCGCTTCATTTTGTTGGGAATTCGAGGTCGGGATGACAAACTTAATCGTAATAACTTTGCCGGTTACTTCATATAATGTCTCAAGAATTAATTCCGAATATCGTGATTCCAGCCAATCCCTCGTGAATTCATTTGGAGCTGTAATCAATAGTGTATTGTCATCGATTGAAGTGGCTTTCGTCGATTTAAGCCAGGTTTCAAAGCTTGGTTTGCTAATACGGGTTTGTATATGTGAAAGTGTTGTGTCCCAAAGTTCTTTTACATTGGTAACCATGTGTCTCCTCCCTTCTCCTTCCCATACTCCTATCTTCCGGTATAAAAATTGACCCGGACCGTTCGTTTCAAAAGAAGAAGTATGCTGCATCGTGGGGTGTAAATATATCGACCGTTGTGGATAACCGGTTCATAATTTTTCCGCAGAAAAAAAAGGCCTTCCCACACTTTTAAACAGTTTCCCCAAAACTGTGACTTATTTGTCCACATACCGGTAAAAGTGTCCACAATTTTATCCACAGCTTGTGGATAAGGCGCTTGTTTTTGAATAGTTATCCACCGGTTAAAACAAAATTATGATAGCAGATAAAAGTAAGAACCGCAATGATTTTTTATTACTTATCCACATGTTCTACACCTTGTGTACTAAAAATATTCACACCACTATATTTTGTGAATAACCAGTTAGGAAAATTGTAGACAAGTCTATTCGGGAAATAATTTTATACACAATGGCTTTGGGAAATAAAAAATGTGGATAATAAACATGCGCTTGACAGTCATTAAAGAAGATATATATAATAATCTAGACTGTCTGTAATATGATATTTGGATGGAACCTTCCTAAGGAGGTGGATATAATGAAACCAACTTTTAACCCGAACAATCGTAAACGTAAAAAAGTTCATGGCTTCCGCGCTCGTATGAGCACAAAGAACGGCCGCAAAGTTCTTGCTGCTCGTCGTAGAAAAGGAAGAAAAGTATTATCAGCATAAGGCCACTTTTAAAGTGGTCTTTTCTATCGTTTTACTGTAGGTAAAGCGGAGAGATAAAAAGGACAAAAGCTGTAAGGAGTGTTTCCCTTGTATCGCAATAATCGTTTGCGAAAAAATGAAGAGTTTCAGGTCATATTTCAAAAGGGCACTTCTGTAGCGAATCGCCAGTTCGTGATTTATTCATTACCAAAAGACGAACAGGAGAATTTTCGGGTAGGCGTATCTGTAAGCAAGAAAATGGGCAACGCGGTAACGCGAAACCGTTTGCGTCGAACCATTAAAGAGGCCATACGTCTACGCGCAGATGAGGTAAAGCAGGATGTGGATTTTATTGTGATCTGCCGTAAGCCGGCCGTTGACCTGGAATTTCATCAATTCAAAGAAAGTCTGTATCACTGCATGAAAAAAGCGAAATTGTTTAAAGCAATAAAAAAAGGGAAAAACACATCCTCATAACATTTGTTCAGAAAGTTTTCATTTTTTTTCAAGGTGCAAGTATAATGAACGAAAATACATACGTTGCAAGGAGGAGTTTTCTTGCTTCCCAAGCGATTACGAATAGCCCTGCTTTTTGTGCTGATCGCTGTATTTTCCGCAGGATGTACCGCTGCTAATCCTAATAATCCTCTGCCGATTAACCCGGATGGGGGAATATGGGACAAGTTTTTCGTGTATCCACTTTCTTGGATGCTACAAGAATCCGCAGCGTTTGCCGGTGGAAGCTACGGCATAGCGATTTTGATTGTAACTGTCATTGTCCGCTTAGCGATTTTACCGCTGATGGTTAAGCAGATGAAGAGTAGTAAGAAGATGCAAGAGCTGCAGCCTGAGATGGTAAAGCTGCGCGATAAGTATAAGAATGATCCGCAGCGCTATCAGCAGGAGATGATGAAGCTCTATCAGATGCATCAGGTAAATCCGCTGTCCGGTTGTTTGCCGATTCTTATTCAGATGCCGATTCTTCTTGCTTTTTATCACGCGATCATTCGTACGGGTGATATCCGCTCCCACGATTTCTTGTGGCTGCAATTAGGAGCGAAGGATCCATTATTTATTCTGCCGATTCTTGCAGCGGGGACAACGTTCCTGCAGCAGTGGATGATGATGCGGAATAGCCCTGCGATGTCTGAGAACCCGCAGATGAAAATGATGCTCTATATCATGCCGGTCATGATTCTTGTTATCTCGGTCACGCTTCCATCCGCCCTCTCGTTATACTGGGTATATGGAAACATTTTCACAATTATCCAAACGTATTTCCTTTATCGTGATACTGGTTCTGCTGCTACTGCTACTTCAAGCAAGACTCCTAAATCTAAAGGAGGAAAGAACAAGTGAAAAAGGTGACGGCAACGGGAAAAACAGTGGAGGATGCGATTCAGTCCGCCTTGCAGGAACTTCGTGTAGCACGTGAGATGGTCACATATCGTGTGCTTGAAGAGCCGAGTAAAGGGTTTCTAGGATTGATCGGTGTCCGTGATGCGAAAGTAGAAGTCATTCTAGAAGAAAAAGCGGCAGAGGTAGAGAGCGCTGCCGTCGCGCAAGAACTGTCTGTAAGTGAACCTGTGCCTGAACCTGAACACCAGCCGCTTGTCTCTTCTGCTCAAGAAGAAGGGGAGGAAGAGTCGAAGGTAGCGACCCGAGTCAATGCAACCCAGCAGGGAAAGGCATTTCTAGAAGAAGTCCTCTCGACAATGGGGATTGATGCTGAAGTGGAAGAGCAGAAGAAGGATGGCAATCCTTTGTTTATTATTAAAGGCAGAGGACTTGGCCTCATTATTGGCCGCCGTGGTCAAACGCTTGATTCCCTTCAATATCTGGTAAATGTGGTAGCTAATCGTCATGCAGATAAACGCATGCGAATTGTGCTTGATGCTGAGAATTATCGGGAGAAAAGGAAGGAAGCGCTTGAACAGCTCGCTGATCGCATAGCCAATCAGGTTGTTAAATCTCGCAAACCAATCCGTCTCGAACCGATGAATCCGGCCGAACGAAAAATTATCCACAGCCGTCTCCAGAAGCATCCGAAAGTAGAGACATTCAGCGAAGGATCGGAGCCGTATCGTCGAGTAGTTATTGCATGGAAGAAGTAAAATAAGAAAATGCAATCGTGTAAGAATCGCGTAGAAAGAATCTATGCGATTCTTTTTTTGTGGATAAGTGAAGGATAAAAATGCTGTGAATACGTTTGTTATATTCTCAAATGTTAATAGAGTATGGTATTCTATACATTTAGGGAAAGCTTAAAAAAAACTGCCAGTTTGCGTGGTGATATAAACATGGATTTTGATACGATTACAGCGATTGCAACACCGCTTGGTGAGGGCGGCATTGCCATTATTCGCGTAAGCGGACCTGCAGCAGTCGAAGCTGTGGATAAGATATTTAAAGGTCGAGAAGCTTTATCCACTGTGGATAGTCATACGATTCATTATGGCCATCTTGTGGATGAGACTGGTGATGTACTTGAAGAAGTTATGGTATCAATTATGCGAGCACCGCGTACGTTTACGCGGGAAGATGTGGTTGAGGTTAACTGTCACGGCGGGATTGTCTCGGTTAAGCGTGTGCTTGACTTAATTCTGGCTCAGGGCGTACGTATGGCTGAACCGGGGGAATTTACGAAGCGGGCATTCCTCAACGGACGGATTGATTTGTCACAGGCGGAAGCGGTCATTGACTTAATTCGTGCAAAGACGGATCGGGCGATGAAGGTAGCGGTCAATCAGGTACAGGGTAAGTTGTCAACGCTGATTGGTAAGCTTAGACACCAACTGGTTGAGCTGATGGCGCATATTGAGGTGACAATTGATTATCCGGAGCATGATGTGGATGAGGTTACGCGGAATCTGCTCTCAGAGAAGAGCCGTTGGGTACAGGATGAGATTGGGAAAATGCTGCGCACAGCCAAACAGGGAAAAATCCTGCGGGAGGGTCTGTCGACGGTTATTGTCGGTCGGCCGAATGTAGGCAAGTCATCTCTTCTCAATAGCTTGCTACAGGAAGTCAAGGCCATTGTCACCGATATTCCAGGTACGACCCGTGATATTATTGAGGAATACGTTAATGTGCGGGGCGTACCGCTTCGTTTAGTTGATACAGCGGGCATTCGAGAGACAGAGGATATTGTTGAGCGGATCGGCGTCGAGCGCTCACGCGAGATGCTTGGCAAAGCTGATTTAGTTCTTTTGATTCTGAATTTCGGTGAAGAATTGACCGATGAAGATCGTAGTCTGCTAGCTATCGTCCAGTCGATGAATGCAATTGTCATTGTCAACAAAACCGATTTACCACAGCGTATTGACCTGGAAGAAGTACGAAGTCTTGCAAAAGAGATTCCGCTTGTGACGATTTCTGTAAAGGAAGAGCAGGGCATTGAACAATTGGAGGAGGCGATTGCGTCTCTGTTTTTTGCAGGCTCCGTACAGGGCGATGATTTAACGTATGTAAGTAATGCCCGTCACATTCAGTTGTTAAATGAGGCTCATAGAACGATAGGCGAAGCGATTGAGGCAGTAGAGAACGGATTGCCTGTAGATATGGTGGCATTTGACATTCGGCGTACGTGGGAGCTGCTTGGTGAGGTAGTTGGTGATGCGGTGAGTGATGACTTGATCGATCAGATTTTTTCTCAATTTTGCCTTGGAAAATAAGTAAGGTTGCGCGTATGTCGCGCAGAGGAGGAAGTACAAAAAGATGGGATATCAAGCAGGTTCATTTGACGTGATTGTGGTCGGAGCCGGACACGCGGGGGCTGAAGCAGCACTCGCTGCAGCCCGGATGGGTTGTTCGACACTGATGTTGACGATAAATCTTGATATGATTGCTTATATGCCGTGCAATCCGTCCATTGGCGGACCGGCTAAAGGTCATGTTGTGCGTGAAATTGACGCACTTGGCGGAGAGATGGGCAAAAATATTGATAAAACATATATACAGATGCGGATGTTGAATACGGGGAAAGGGCCTGCGGTTCATGCGCTTCGCGCCCAAGCAGATAAATTCTTGTATCAGCATACGATGAAGCAGACGATTGAGAATACGGAAAATATCGTTCTGCGGCAAGGAATGGTGGAGGACCTTCTTGTCGAAGACGGCATATGCAAAGGCGTTATTACAAAAACAGGTGCAGAATACGAAGCAAAAGCAGTGATCCTAACCACGGGTACGTATATGCGCGGCAAAATTATTATTGGTGACTTGCAATATGAGAGCGGTCCGAATAATATGCAGCCGTCAGTTGAGTTATCCCACAACCTCAAAAAGCTTGGTTTCGAGCTTGTACGTTTTAAAACCGGTACACCGCCCCGTGTACACAACAGCTCTATCGACTATAGCAAAACTGAGATTCAACCGGGTGATGACATTCCACGGGCATTTTCGTATGAGACAACAGAATTTCTTACTGAAGAACAGCTGCCTTGCTGGCTGACATACACGAATGAAAAAACACATGAGATTATTAACAATAACCTTCACCGTGCACCGATGTTCTCAGGTGCCATTGAAGGAACAGGACCGCGTTATTGTCCGTCCATTGAAGATAAAATTGTACGATTTAACGACAAGCCCCGTCATCAAATCTTCTTGGAGCCGGAAGGACGTAATACGGAAGAGGTATACGTACAAGGATTATCGACCAGTATGCCGGAAGAAGTGCAGCTTGAAATTCTGAAGACGGTAGATGGCTTGGAAAATGTAAAAATGATGCGGGCCGGTTATGCGATTGAGTATGATTCTATGGTGCCGAACCAATTGTGGCCGACACTGGAGACAAAGCGTGTATCAGGATTATATACAGCAGGCCAGTTAAACGGAACCTCAGGCTATGAAGAGGCGGCAGGCCAAGGCATTATGGCCGGAATCAACGCCGCATTAAAAGTGCAGGGCAAAGAGCCGCTTATTCTTGACCGCTCACAAGCATACATTGGTGTAATGATAGATGATCTAGTAACCAAGGGAACGAATGAGCCGTACCGTCTGCTGACATCGCGTGCGGAATACCGCCTGCTGCTCCGTCATGATAATGCGGATATGCGTCTGACAGAAATCGGACATGAGATTGGTTTGATTCGCGAAGAACGCTATCAGCGTGTTCTTGCGAAGAAAGAAGCGATTGAGGTAGAAAAGGAACGTCTGCGTACAGTGAAGGTTGGACCGAAGCCGGAAGTGCAGCAAATGCTGCGTGATGTAGGCTCTAAGGAACTCGATAACGCAATTGATCTATATTCACTGCTGAAACGACCGGAAGTAACGTATGCACATCTTGCACAGCTTGTACCTGCGGATATAGAGGTACCTGAAGATGTGGCGGAGCAGGTTGAGATTCAGATTAAGTATGAAGGGTATATTCGTAAGCAGTTGCAGGACGTGGAACGCCTGAAGAAAATGGAGAAGAAAAAGCTTCCAGAAGACCTTGATTATATGAACATTCAAGGTCTTGCGATGGAAGCACGTCAGAAACTTGAGAAAGTGAAGCCGCTGTCTATCGGGCAGGCTTCCCGTATCTCCGGCGTAACGCCAGCTGATATCTCCGTTCTGCTTATTTACCTTGAATCGTATAGAAAAGTCGCCAACTAGGAGAAGAGTATGGATGCAGCTACATTGCGGCAGATGGCCGCAGATAGAGGACTTGTCTTATCAGATGAGCAGCTTGCGCAATTTGAGACGTATTATGAGCTGCTTGTAGAGTGGAATGAAAAGATGAATTTAACAGGGATTACTGAGAAGCCCCAAGTATATGAGAAGCATTTCTATGATTCTATTACCCCTGCATTCTATTATGATTTTACGGAAGTAGGAAGTGTTATCGATGTAGGTTCAGGGGCAGGCTTTCCCGGTATTCCATTAAAAATTTGCTTTCCAGCGCTTGAGCTTACCATTCTAGACTCGCTGAACAAACGCCTGGTTTTCCTACAAGAAGTGGTAAATCAGCTCGGACTCACGCATGTTTCATTTGTTCATAGTCGGGCAGAGGATGCGGGCAGAGATAAGAAATACCGCGAACAGTTTGATATTGCAACTGCTCGTGCCGTTGCTCGTATGAACGTGCTGGCTGAATTATGCATGCCATTTGTTAAGCCGGGCGGTTCGTTTCTTGTTATGAAAGGCTCTAACGTAGAGGAGGAGCTGACAGAGGGCAAGAAAGCAATTAAAGTTTTGGGCGGAAAAACGGAGAAGGTGGAGACGTTCGATCTGCCGGAAGAGCAGTCAGAGCGCAATATTGTTATGATTCGTAAACAGCAGAAAACACCAGGAACGTATCCAAGAAAAGCCGGTACACCGTCTAAAAAGCCAATTATATAAAAATACAGAAGGGCAGCTAATCTGGCTGCCTTTTTTGCCTATTTTCTTTGTGTTTCACGTGGAACATCCGGCAGGAAACAACCTGGCAAATGGCGAATATTGAAAGTGGAAAGAAGGAGAGTGGGTGGTGTCTTATTTATGAAAGATCAGTTTTCACGTTTATTTGGACTGACGGAACGTACCGATCAGGAAGAAATTCGGCATATCCCCGTTGCTAAGATTGTACCCAATCCTTATCAGCCCCGAGCAGTATTTGATGACGATAAAATCGATGAGTTATGTGAAACGATTAAAGTGCATGGGGTCATTCAACCTATTGTTGTACGGGCAAGGAATAACATATTCGAGATCATCGCTGGAGAGCGGCGCTGGCGTGCAGTGACTCGTCTTGGCATGGAGAAGATTCCTGCTATCATAAAGGAATTTAATGATGAGCAGGCGGCCTCTATCGCTTTAATTGAAAATCTGCAGCGCGAAGGATTAACTCCGATTGAAGAAGCCATTGCGTACCAGAAATTAATTGATATTCATGGCTTAACACAAGAAAGCCTGGCGAATCGTCTGGGTAAGGGACAATCGACCATCGCCAATAAGCTGCGCCTGCTTCATCTGCCACAGCCGGTACAGGATGCATTGCTTGGTCGAAAGATTTCTGAACGGCATGCTCGAGCATTGTTAACACTAAAGGATGAAGCCCTGCAATTAAAAGTGTTGGCGGAGATTATCGAAAAAAATTGGAATGTGAAACAGACGGAGCAGCGAATTAAGCTATTAATAGAAAAACAAAAAGAGAGGCCGGGGCAGAAGCGTCGTTCTTTCTCAAAAGATATGCGCCTGGCTATTAATACGGTGCGCCAGTCGGTTGATATGGTGCTGCAAAGCGGTCTGAACATCCAAACAGAAGAAGAGGACCACGAAGAATTCTACCAATTTGTCATCAAAATCCCGAAAGAAAAAAATAGCCCAAAAGCAGAGTAAAGGGTTGTTGATTGGAATAATTGAGGGGTGAGAGCTATGGGCAAAATCATTGCGGTCACGAACCAAAAAGGCGGCGTCGGAAAAACAACCACCTCTGTAAACTTAAGCGCCTGTATTGCGAAGGAAGGCAAAAAAGTGCTGCTGGTTGATATTGATGCCCAGGGAAATGCCACAAGCGGCATCGGTGTGGAAAAAGCGAATGTCAGGTATTGTGTTTATGATGTGTTGATTAATGATATCAATACATTGGATGCGATTCTTCCGACAGAGATTGAAGGTCTTTTTGTCTTGCCTGCCACCATTCAATTAGCCGGAGCGGAAATTGAGCTAGTACCCGTCTATTCGCGTGAGAAGCGATTGAAGAAGGCATTGGAGGTCATACAGGATAAGTACGATTATATTATTATCGACTGTCCGCCTTCGCTGGGCATATTAACAATTAATGCATTAACAGCGGCTGACTCTGTGCTGATCCCCATACAATGCGAATACTATGCGTTGGAAGGGTTAAGTCAACTGCTGAATACGATTCGTCTTGTACAGAAGCAACTGAACCGCAATTTATATATTGAAGGTGTATTGCTCACGATGCTTGATGCCCGTACGAACTTGGGCATTCAAGTTATTGAAGAGGTGAAGAAGTATTTTCAGGAAAAAGTATATGGAACGATTATCCCGCGCAATGTGCGGTTGAGTGAAGCGCCCAGCCACGGTCAATCTATTATCACGTACGATCGTCGTTCTAAAGGAGCGGAAGTATACAGCGACTTAGCCAGAGAGGTGATCGGAATTGAGTAAGCGACTGGGGCGAGGGTTGGATGCGTTGATTTCTGCGACTGATATTGATGAAGGAGATCATATCCTCCAAGTAGAATTGAAAAAAATCCGACCCAATCCGTACCAACCCCGCAAGCATTTTGCTGAGGATGCGCTGCACGAACTTGCTGATTCGATTCGGGAACATGGCATTGTCCAACCGCTAGTAGCAAGAAAAAGTGTAAAGGGCTATGAACTGGTAGCAGGTGAGCGCCGATTACGTGCCGCTAAGCTTGCTGAAGTCGAGCATGTTCCTGTTGTTATACGCGAGTTTACAGATGAGCAAGTGATGCAGATCGCATTAATTGAGAATTTGCAGCGGGAGGATTTGAATGCGATTGAGATTGCGCAGGCTTATCAGAAGCTGATGTCTGCTTTTTCGCTAAAACAAGAAGAGCTCGCCAAGAAAGTAGGAAAAAGTCGACCGCATGTAGCTAATTTTTTAAGGTTGCTGCAGCTACCAGAAGAAGTACAGGAAAGTGTTTCACGTGGAACATTATCCATGGGACACGCCAGGGCGCTATTATCTTTAGAAAAAGAAAAAATGAGGATTGATTTAGCTAAAGAGGTAGAGAAGAAATCACTGAGTGTCCGCGAACTTGAAGAAATCGTAAAAAAAATCAGCGAAAAAAAGAAAGTTTCACGTGAAACAAAGCAGACAGATCAACAACGCTTTGTGAAAGATCTGGAGGAGCGGCTTCGAATGACATTCGGTACATCGGTACAGATTAAACCCGCCAAAAACTCTCGCAAAGGTAAAATTGAAATTGCGTACTTCTCCGAAGATGATCTAGAGAGAATCTTAGAAATTATCGAGAATCATAAAACGTAACCAAGGCAACCTGCGGATCTCAGGTTGCCTTCACGATTTTTCGAATGAAAAAGGGGGATGATGAGCATGCGCACAATTTATCTAGACAACGCAGCTTCCACCTGGCCTAAACCAAAAGAAGTAAGTCAAGCTGTAGCCGCATGTATTGAGGAATATGCTGCAAATCCTGGGCGCGGTGGTCATAAATTGTCAATGAAAGCAAGCAAATCAATTTATCAGGCACGGGTTAAGATCGCCCGCTTATTTAACGTAAAGAACCCAAACGACATTATTTTCACTTCCAATGCCACACATGCACTTAACCAGGCGATTAAAGGCTTTGTAAAGCCGGGTGTACATGTAATTACGACTTCACTTGAACATAATTCGGTTCGTCGCCCATTAGAGTTTTTGCGGAAGGAAGCAGGAATTGATGTTACATATATAAAGCCGGAGAATCACCAATTTTCGTTGGAGGCGATTCAATCAGCCATTCGTACGAATACAGCGTTAATCGTAGTGAGTCATGCTTCGAATTTATTGGGTACGATCGCTCCGATAAAAGAGATTGGTCGCATGGCACAGGAAGCGGGCATTACGTATTTGGTGGATGCCTCGCAGACCGCCGGGATTCTTCCGTTAGATGTGGAAGAGATGCATATTGATATGCTTGCATTCCCCGGACACAAAGGATTGTACGGACCGCAGGGAACAGGTGGATTGTATGTCCATTCTTCTATTGAGCTGATTCCGCTGTTGCATGGAGGAACAGGCAGCCGTTCGGAAGATATCGATCAGCCAATGACAAGACCGGATCGGTATGAAAGCGGTACGCTGAATACACCAGGTATCGCCGGGTTGGCTGCAGGCGTTGAGTTTGTTCTTGGTACCGGCGTAGATGCAATCAGAGAGAAGGAATGGCGACTTACTCGCTTATTGCTGGAGCGCATTGAAGCGATGGAAGGGATTCATGTATTCGGCCCGGCCAAAGACGTGGAGCGTGTCGGGGTTGTTCCGTTTATGATAGATGGAATTGATGCGTCTGAGCTTGCGTATATTCTGGATCAGGAGTATGGGATTGCGGTACGGGCAGGCTTTCATTGTACGCCACTGGCACATGAGACAGCAGGCACAAGTGATACGGGAGCTGTGCGGGTTAGTTTTGGTTATTTTAACGAAGAAGAAGATGTCGAAGCATTGCTAATAGCCTTAGAGGAGATTATGGAAGCCTTCGCGCTATAGAGAGAAGAGGGGAGCAGCAGGAGTCATGGTATTACTGGGTACAGTCATCAATGCGGTTGCGATCATTATAGGGGCGCTGCTAGGTTCATTATTGTCTGGAATTAAAGAGAATATGCGGGTTACTGTGATGCAGGGGATCGCATTGGCCGTTTTCGTATTAGGGCTTCAGATGGGCATGTCGTCTAAGAACTTTTTGTTGGTAATCGCAAGTCTTGTCATAGGAAGTATCTTGGGAGAATGGTGGAGAATTGAAGAGCGGCTTCAATCGGTAGGCACTTGGCTGGAGCGGCGCGTAGGAAGTAAAGGAAAGGGGAGCATATCCACTGCGTTTGTAACGACTACACTGGTTTATTGTGTAGGTGCTATGGCGATATTAGGTTCGCTCGACAGCGGACTTAGAGGAGATCATCAAGTATTGTTTACGAAAGCCATGCTGGATGGATTCTCAGCGATTATTTTTGCATCTGCTTTAGGAATAGGCGTGATCTTTTCGGCTATCCCTGTATTCCTATATCAAGGTATTTTGTCATTGAGCGCATCGTTTATTTATCAGATTGTTGATGAGAAGATGTTGATGCTGATCGTTGATGAGATTACGGCTACGGGCGGTATTATGATTATGGCCATTGCGATTAACCTACTGGATCTTAAAAAGATTCGGATTGCTAATATGCTGCCTGCGCTGCTCATCGTATCCATCGGAGTTCCTCTTATAGAGAAGTGGCCTGCTATACAACGCTGGATTGAGAATATACTATAACGCAAGAGAAGAGCATATGTTTCACTGCCTGGCAAAGCAACAAGTCATTAGCGGTGAATCATATGCTCCTTTTTTATTCCGTTGCTCTGTGATAAAACGAATTAGCGTGTAGCTTATGCATATAACGAGGGGCAGAGTCTTTTGCTTGAGAAATAGCGTTATATAATGAATTGGCAATGACTTCACCCATCTTCATCACAACGCTCAGACGTGTATTTTGCAGAACAAAATACTCCATAAATCCACCAATGTTTACGATTCCAGTAATATGAAACGTACCGACTTCAGGCAATTGCTTTTTTACACCTGCTCCTGGTTTAATGGGGCCGTGTGCTACAGAAATCTTACCGACGCTGTTGAGTTGTCCAAGACAGGCGTCTATGGCAATAATAAGTGGATTGGCATGATTTTTCTTCACATAATCAATCGTCTCTTGAAGATTAACGGCATGTACAGGGGAATCAAGGGTGCCATAAATGGATACGTTATTTGGATACAGGCGCTCTAAATTCGATCCGACAATAGGACCCAGGGCATCTCCGGTTGAGCGGTCCGTTCCAATACAGAAAACGACAAGCTCAGGATGTCCGCGATAGACGCGGATCCGCTGTTGAAGGTGCTGGCTTAATAGTTCGGTGGCTTGTTCCTCTGAATGGTCAATACGAAACGGATTGGGCGGGTACATTTGTACCGTATTGTTGTCGTTCACCATGCGTACCTCCCGTAAAAAAAGAATGTTATCAGTATACGTCGAAATTTCGAAAAATATACTACAGTATTACTTTATTCAGAGGCCGGAGAAAAAGGGACAAATTCAGTTTTGCTTCTTAAAATGATTTTATTAGTGTTTATACCACTTGCTCGCTTGTATGACACAGAGTAAAGTGCATTTGGTATATGACGGGACAATCAATTTCTGCTATATTTTTGTACAGAGTATGATAGATACGTGATAAAGGAGATAAGCATGCATACATGTATTCTTATTGCATTTGACTCCACCCAGCAGGCGCTGCGAGCAGAAATGCTGCTTGAATACGCAGATATTGATGTGGATACGAGACCGACACCAAAGGAAATTACGGCGGGCTGTGCGCTGTCCATTGATATTCCCGCAGCAGATTTTTCCGTTGCCAGCCGCATAATTAGAGATGAAAAGGTAGAGATAAAAGGGTATTATCATATGGTAGAAGGTATGTATGAGCCTTTTGTCAAACAGGAAGAAGCTGAGTGTGAGGCATAAAAACAAGGACAGGAGGAGTCATTTCGGTGGATTTTACCAAGTATTATGATGATTTTATCGTCTATATTACCGATGTGGAAAAATGGATTGCATTCGGTAAAATCGCATTAAAAATTATTGTCATTCTGATTCTGGCAAAGATCATCGTGAGCGTTGCCAGTGCAGCCGTGAACCGGATATTCCAACAGCGTGAAGAGACAACATCAGGAAGATTAGATCGTTTTCGAATGGATACGCGCCGCAGCCAAACGATGCGGACACTGATTAACAATGTGATCAAATACACGATTTATTTTATTGCGTTTTTAAATGTGTTTACCTTTCTCGGCTATGACCCGAAGCCGCTTTTAGCAAGTGCAGGGGTGCTGGGATTAGCTATTGGTTTTGGAGCACAAAACCTTGTGCGGGATGTAATTACCGGTTTCTTCATTATTTTTGAAGATCAGTTTGCGGTTGGGGATGTTATTACTGTAAATAATGTAACCGGAACAGTACAGGAGATTGGTTTGCGGGTTACACGTATCAAGATTTGGACAGGAGAGGTATATATCGTTCCGAATGGCAACATTACAGAGGTGACGAACCTATCTGTAGCCAATTCGCTTGCGGTTGTTGATGTGAGCGTATCGTTAAATGAAAATATTAATGAAGTAATAAAATTACTAGAAGAATCAGCGCCAAGATGGCAGGAAGAGTACGACCAAATTGTAGCTGCCCCTACTGTCCTCGGGGTAGAGCGATTTGGCGCATCCGATGTGGTGATCCGCATTATTGCAGAGTGTGAGCCGACGCAGCATTTCCCTGTCATGCGTGGATTGCGGGCAGATATTAAGCGGATGTTTGACGAACGCGGCATCGAGATTCCGTATCCGCATATGGTAATGATTCCGCAACGTGGTGAGAATGAACAGGCAAGCAGTAGTAATAAAGATGTCAAGGACTCAAAAGCTTCATCTTAAGAGAAAAAGAGGGGGTACGACGATGGAGCACAAGCAGTTTGCGCTAGGCGACATTGTGGAGATGAAGAAGCAGCATCCATGCGGAACGAACCGTTGGAAAATCATCCGGATGGGAATGGATATTCGATTGAAGTGTATGGGGTGTGAGCACAGTGTCTTAATCCCGCGCCAGAAGTTTGAAAAAAGCCTGAAAAAAGTATTGGTTCGCGCAGAAGAATAGGCAGTACAGCAAAAAGCGAAGACAACGTGGATGCGGTCTTCGCTTTTTGTATGGACTATTGTGGTTTGGATTGAGCACTTTCAAAAGCCATCAGCAAAATCGGCTTCTTCATCTCTTCAGTTAGCTGTCTTTCGAGAGCTTGAATCTTATCCACCTCTTTCTCGGATAGAGCAGCAGGCGGAAATTCTTGTAAGTATTCGTTTGCCATCGGTGTCACCTCCTCGCCATAGTATGTCCTGCAATGGCAAATTAAAGAGGATGAAGTTTGCTTTTTTACAGCCGAGCAATCATGCTATAATGGTGAAAGTGTTTTTGGAAATTAAAATGAGGAGTGTTTACATACATGGCGAATTCTTGTGGGATTGTAGGTCTTCCGAACGTAGGGAAGTCTACACTGTTTAATGCAATTACACAGGCGGGGGCCGAGTCTGCCAACTACCCGTTCTGTACCATTGAGCCAAATGTCGGCATCGTAGAGGTGCCAGATGAGCGACTTAAAAAGTTGACGGAGATCGTAGTACCGAATCGGACCGTACCTACTGCCTTCCAATTTGTCGATATCGCAGGCTTGGTGCGTGGTGCCAGCAAAGGGGAAGGTCTCGGCAATCAGTTCCTATCCCATATCCGGGAAGTGGATGCGATTGCGCACGTTGTACGCTGCTTCGAAGATGAGAACATTACGCACGTGGAAGGAAAAATCGACCCGATTAACGATATTACGACCATTAATCTAGAGCTGATTCTTGCGGACCTAGAATCCGTGGAGCGACGCGTTGATCGTCTAGGCCGGAAAGTAAAGTCAGGGGATAAGGAAGCAAAAGTAGAATATGATGTTCTGATCAAGCTAAAGGAAGCGTTGGAGAACGAGAAACCAGCCCGTAGCCTTGAGTTGACAGATGATGAGAAGAAACTTGTGAAGCATTTTCATCTGTTGACGATGAAGCCCGTATTGTATGTGACAAATGTAAGCGAAGATGGCATCCATGAAGCGGAACAAGGTCAAAATCCGCATGTGGAAAAGGTTAGAGAGTTTGCTGAAGCGGAAGGATCAGGCGTTGTCATCATCTCCGCCAAAGTAGAGTCGGAAATTGCGGAGATGGATGAAGAAGACAAGGCAATGTTCCTAGAAGAACTTGGACTGCAAGAGTCAGGGCTGGATCGCCTGATCCGTGAAGCCTATACGCTCCTTGGTCTCATTACGTACTTTACCGCAGGGGTACAGGAAGTGCGCGCATGGACGATTCGACGCGGCACGAAGGCGCCTCAGGCGGCTGCTGTGATCCATAATGATTTTGAACGCGGCTTTATTCGCGCGGAAGTGGTCGCATATGATGATCTAATCGCTGCCGGTTCTACAGCGCAGGCGAAAGAAAATGGTAAATTCCGTTTAGAGGGAAAAGAGTACGTTGTAGCGGACGGAGATGTAATGCATTTCCGATTCAATGTATAACAGTAAATCGGTTTAAAAAATACTTGCAGTGGATATTTAATTTCAGTATAATTGTAAAATGCGAGTTTAGAATTGCCACGTGTGAAACGGGCTCGCTCCTTGTCCCATAATATGATGGGACCGCTTAGACCAAAAGGAGGTGAATAGTATGCGCAAATACGAAGTTATGTACATCTTGCGCCCGGACCTTCAAGAAGAAGCCGCAAAAGCAAACGTTGAACGTTACTCCAATGTAATTACGGAGGGCGGCGGCCAAATGGAGAAGGTTAATGAAATGGGCAAAAAGCGTCTGGCATATGAAATCGAAGATCATCGTGAAGGTTTCTACGTGCTCATGAACTTCCAATCCGAGCCGCAGGCTGTTACTGAGATGGAACGTCTGATGAAGATTAGCGACGATGTGATTCGTTATCTTGTTGTTCGTGAAGACGAAAAATAAGTCTGATGATTTGGAGGGGTTATCTTGTTGAATCGTGCGATACTGTTAGGCCGATTAACGAAAGATCCAGAGCTGCGCTATACACCGAGCGGAACGGCCGTAACTACCTTTACGCTTGCCATTGATCGTCGTATGACGAATCAACAGGGTGAGCGGGAGACGGATTTTCTTCCGATTGTAGTATGGAGCAAGTTGGCCGAGCTATGTGCGCAGTATCTGAAGAAAGGACAACAAGCCGCTGTAGAGGGGCGCATCCAGGTGCGTAATTACGAGAACAAAGAAGGCCGCCGCGTCTATGTGACGGAGATTGTGGCCGAGAATGTTCAGTTCCTGAGCGGTGGACAAGGCCAAGGCGGCGGAGAATCTTCGTATGCTGGAGGCTTTGATAAGCCGGCTTCTTCATTTGGAGGAGGCAGCGGTGGTGGCGGTCGTTCCCGCGATTCATTCAATGATAATCCCTTTGCTGACGATCAGCGACCAATTGATATCTCGGACGATGATTTACCATTTTAATAACGCTTCGGTATGAAAATAAAAAAGGAGGGAATTCTCATGGCACAACGTCGTGGACGCGGCAAGCGTCGTAAAGTGTGTTATTTTACTTCCAATAAAATTACACACATCGATTATAAAGATGTAGATTTGCTGAAGAAATTCGTCAGCGAGCGCGGTAAGATTTTACCTCGCCGTGTGACAGGTACTTCTGCAAAATATCAGCGTATGCTGACAGTTGCAATCAAACGTGCTCGTCAAATTGCTCTGTTGCCTTACGTAACAGAGTAGGATAGATGATAAAAGAGGCAGAGAGATATTCTCTTGCCTCTTTTTGCGTCTTATCGTGTGTTTGTTTGCCACATAGCGGATGTGTATGATAAATTTAATTAGATTGTTTACTAGATGATGATGTGAAGGATTGAGGTGAAGCGTCTGTGCAAAGTAATGTGAGGGCTATGTTAGAAGGCGCCTTTATGAGTACGATTTTTCTCGTGCTCCTTCTTTTAACGGTATATACTCCCTTGAGCATTGTTGCCGCTTTTGCACTGCCCGTACCATTCTCGTTGTACGGATATCGTCACGACACGAAGATGGGAATTATAACTGTATCGGTTGCCGTGATGCTCTCCTTTATTTTTACCAGTTTTCCAGGGCTTCTGCTTTCTCTGCCAGCAGCCGTTATGGGACTGGTCATGGGGATTGCCTACAAAAAGAAAAAGCCTGCAGGCCAGGTACTTGTGCTTGGAATGCTGACTGAGTTGGCCTTTATGTTTGTTAGTTTTGCATTGGTGATTGCGATTATGCAGACCAATCCGGTTAACGATATGATTAAGGGAATGCAGATGATGTCCAATCAAGTGTTTACCCAGATGCAGGCCCAGGTAGATCAATCGATTAATCAGCTTCCGCCTGATCAGAAGAATGGGGCGCAGGGTAATCAATTGAGACAGATGAAGGAATCGATGGAGAGTATGAAGACGCAGCTTCCTTCGATTATCTCTTCGATTATTCCTACTATATTAATTACATCGTCTCTGCTTGCAGCTCTTGCAAATCATGCGCTTTTCCGCCGAATTGCACAGCGGATGGGGATGCAGATTCAGGCGCTGCCTGCTTTACATAATTTGCGTTTACCGCGTTCGGTTTTGTATTATTATCTTATTGTACTCTTTTTGTTTATGATCAAAGAGATACAGGATTACCGATTTCTCTATATGATCGTACAGAACGCGATGTTCTTGATGCCGCTTTTGTTTAGTGTTCAGGCATTGGGCTTCTTCGCCTACTGGATTCATAGGCGCAATCGCAGCAAGGGGCTTCTCGTTCTTGTGGTAATCTTATTTCTTATTCCGCCGTTTAGCTATATACTACTCTTAATAGGGGTTCTTGATGTAGGGTTTAACCTGCGGAATCGATTCTTTCAATAATAGGAGCTGAGTATATGCCGAAGTTCCTGGCAAAACGCTGGTTTGGCTCGCATATCATTCTTGCTCTCGTTTTTTGCCTGCTGGCGGCCGGATTGCTTGCCGTGTACGTGAATTGGTTATTTGGGCTGCTCGGATTGATGATCGTAGCGAGCAGCGGATATCTTGCTTTTCATAATCAGCGGCTTTTTCGTGAGGACATGGAGAATTATATCTCGACGTTAAGCCATCGAATCAAAAAGGTAGGCGAAGAGGTTCTTACCGAGATGCCAATTGGCATTGTGCTCTATAATGAAGAAAAAATCATTCAATGGCACAATCCATATGTACAGCAGATGACCGAGAGTGAAAGCGAGACGTTGATCGGCGAGTCACTGCTTGACGTGTTTCCTCCACTTACAGATATGAAGGAGAGTCAGCAGCAGGGTGAATTGACGTATCGTAAGCGTATATACGATGTCATACATCGTCCGGAAGAAAGGCTTCTGTACTTCCAGGATATGACCGAGTTTAAAGAACTGCAGATGCACTATCGGGAAGAGAAACTGGTGTTAGGTATTGTCCATCTCGATAATCTTGATGAAGTAGCACAGGGGATGGATGAGCAGAGCCGCAGCTTTTTGCTGACGAATGTGACAGGCGCAATTACGAAATGGGCGCATCGATACGGTATTTATCTGCGCAGGTTCTCTTCTGATAAGTTCCTTGCCGTGTTCGATCAGGGAACACTACAGCAGTTGGAAGCAACCCGGTTTGACATCCTCGATGTTGTGCGGGAGATGACGAGCAAGAACAAAATCCCAATTACGCTTAGCATTGGTGTCGGAGCCGGTATTGATACATTTATCGAATTGGGTGAAATGGCGCAGTCAAGCTTGGATGTAGCGCTGGGCCGCGGTGGTGATCAGGCGGCTGTAAAAGTCAAAGATAAAATTACGTTCTATGGCGGAAAATCGAATGCGGTAGAAAAGAGAAACAGGGTACGTGCTCGTGTGATCTCTCATGCGCTGCGTGATCTGATGCTTGAGAGTGATCTGGTGTTGATCATGGGCCATAAGATGCCGGATATGGATGCGATCGGAGCCGCCATTGGGGTATTGAAGGCCGTTCATGCGACACAAAAACAGGGCTATATCGTATTGGATGAAAGCAATCCTGCGATTGAGAGATTGATGCAGGAAGTAGAAGAGCATGAATATCTTGATGACTACTTCATTACGAGTGATCAGGCACTGCAAATGGTTACGAAACGAACGCTTGTCGTTGTTGTAGATACGCATCGTCCGTCAATGACTATTGAACCGCGCCTGCTAAATGCAACCCATAAGGTTGTGCTGATTGATCATCACCGCCGTTCAGAAGAATTTATTGCTGATCCTGTACTTATTTATCTAGAGCCGTATGCATCCTCGACAAGCGAGTTGGTAACGGAGCTTCTGCAATACCAAGGGGATAATTTGGCGCTTGATACGCTTGAGGCGACCGCACTTCTTGCGGGCATTGTAGTAGATACGAAAAGCTTTGCGTTCCGCACAGGCTCGCGGACATTTGAAGCGGCCTCCTTTCTCCGGCGCAAAGGAGCAGATACTTCGCTTGTCCAGGTGCTGTTGAAGGAAGATTTAACCCAATATATCCGTCGTTCCGAGATTGTTCAACATACAGAGATTCTCGGCGGCTCGATTGCTATCGCAACCGGAAAAGAAAATGAAAAGTACGGCCAACTGCTTATTGCGCAGGCAGCGGATACGTTGTTGACGATGGCTGGCATTGAGGCTTCCTTTGTCGTCTGCCGCAGACCGGACGATCTGGTGGCGATTAGCGCCCGCTCCTTAGGAGATTTTAATGTCCAGGTCGTAATGGAGCAGATGGGCGGCGGTGGGCATCTGAACAACGCGGCAACGCAGGTAAAGGATGTCACCGTTGAGGAAGCGATGGAACAGCTAAAACAAGCAATTAAGAATTACCAAGGGGGGAAACTGAAATGAAAGTAATTTTTCTACAAGATGTAAAAGGACAAGGGAAAAAGGGAGAAATCAAGGAAGTTTCCGAAGGTTATGCACGTAATTTCCTGCTGAAGAAGGGGCTGGCGCAAGAAGCGACTACAGGCAACTTGAAGATGCAGGAAGCACATAAACAAAGTGAGAATAAGCGCAAGCAGGAAGAATTAGAAGAAGCGAAGAAATTGGCTAAAGTAATGGAGGATACAACCATTACCGTTACAGCTAAATCAGGTGAAGGCGGTCGTCTGTTTGGCGGTGTAAGCTCTAAGCAGATTGCTGAAGAGCTGAAGAAAGCAAATTTCAAAGTTGATAAACGCAAAATTGAATTGCCTGAACCGATTCGCACTCTCGGCTACACGAATGTGCCGATCAAATTACATCAGGAAGTTACAGCGACAGTGAAGGTACATGTCGTTGAAGAATAGAATTGAGGGATAGACCATGAGCGATATTTTCCTCGATCGTATTCCACCCCAAAACATAGAGGCCGAACAGGCCGTTTTGGGGGCTATTTTTTTGGAACGGGAAGCACTGATTACAGCGACCGATGTTCTAGGAGCAGAAGATTTCTACCGGACCGCGCACCAGCGTATTTTTCAGGTGATGGTTGATCTTGGTGAGAGAAATGAGCCGGTAGACCTTGTGACGGTGACAGCGGAGCTAGAGAATCGCAAGCAGTTAGATGAGGTCGGTGGTGTCTCGTATCTGACTGATTTGGCGACGACAGTGCCGACGGCTTCAAATGTGGAGTACTATGCCCGGATTGTAGAAGAGAAATCGACCCTGCGTCGGTTGATTCGTGCCGCAACAAAAATCGTTACAGACGGCTATACGGCCGCAGAAGACGTTCCCGGCCTATTAGGTGAAGCTGAGAAGTCGATTATGCAGATTTCTCAGCGTCAGCGTACATCAAGCTTCCAGCATATTAAAGATGTGCTCATGGAGACGTACGAATATATTGAGACATTGTCCAACAATAAAGGGGAAATTACCGGGCTGCCGAGCGGATATCCGGATCTTGATAAGATGACAGCAGGGCTGAAGCCATCAGAGCTCATCATTCTGGCTGCCCGGCCAGCGGTAGGTAAGACGGCATTCGCCCTGAATGTAGCACAGAACGTCGCAGCGCGCGCGGGTGCTCCTGTCGCGATTTTTAGCTTGGAGATGTCAGCGACGCAGCTTGTGCAGCGGATGATCTGTGCAGAAGGAAACATTGACGCCCAGCGGATGCGGACAGGATACTTCATGGAGGATGACTGGCATAAGCTGACGATGGCGATTGGTACGCTGGCGAGTGCCCCGATTTATATTGATGATACGCCCGGGATTACGATCAGTGACATCCGCTCCAAATGCCGCCGCTTGAAGACGGAAGTAGGGCTTGGCCTCATTCTTATCGATTACCTGCAGCTGATTACCGGGAAGAAGGGCGGCAGCGGGGATAATCGTCAGCAGGAGATTTCGGAGATTTCTCGGACATTGAAGCTGATTGCCCGTGAGTTGGAATGCCCGGTCATTGCCCTCTCCCAGCTGAGCCGTGCTGTTGAACAGCGACAGGATAAGCGTCCGATGCTGTCGGACATTCGCGAAAGTGGCTGCTTATCTTATGATACACTGATCACTCGAGCTGATACGGGAGAGCAGGTAGAAATCGGATCGCTGGTTGGACAGGAAAACATTCCTGTTTTAAGCATGCGAGAGGATTTGAAGTTGGAAGTAGCTACGATCAGTAAAGTGTTTAGCAGTGGTTATAAGCGGCTGTTTGAATTGAAGACGGCCAGCGGACGCACGATTAAAGCTTCCGCTAATCATCCTTTTTATACGGTAAACGGTTGGAAACCTGTGGAATCACTACAGGCAGGCAATCGGGTTGCTGTTAGCAGGAAGGTTGCTCTTCATAACCATTGCAGTGATGAAGAAAAAATGAGTGAAGAAGAACTCGGATTGCTGGCTCATCTCATTGGTGACGGCTGCGTGTTATCAAGACAGCCGATTCATTATACAAGTCAGGATGAAGCCAATCTACAATATGTGGCAGAGGCGGCCCAAGCATTGTTTGGAATTATGCCACGTTTCGTCAAACAGGATACGTGGAAGCATATATATCTTCCGTCTCCTTATCGCTTAACTAGAGGAAAGCATCACCCTATTACTCTTTGGTTTAAAAAGATGGGGATCTGGGATCGTCGATCTTACGAGAAAGCAATTCCTGCATGTGTATTCAAGCAGCCAAAAGAATCGATCAGTTTATTTTTACATCATCTTTGGGCTACGGATGGTTGTGTTTATTATAAGAAGGACAAGCAGGGAAAAATCTATTACAGCAGTACAAGCAAAAAGCTTGCCCAGCAGGTTCAACATTTACTGCTTCGTATGGGCATAATAAGTACTCTGCGTATGGTACCACAAGGCAAGCATCGGCCTGGTTACCATGTTATTATTTCAGGTAAGGAAATGCAGAGGTTATTTTTAAAAGAGATTGGCTGCTTTGGTGCTCGTGGTGAGAAAGCGAATGCTCTGTTGGCCGCGCTAGAGATCCAGCGCATGAATCCAAATCGAGATATTGTTCCAAAAGAAGTATGGAGCTACGTATCGGAAATAAAAAATCATTATGGACTGAGCTGGAGAAAAGTTAGCAGTGGACTTGAAACGGCTTATTGTGGGTCTACCTTAATGAAAAGCGGGTTGTCAAGAGACCGCATGCTTCGATTATCTGAGGTGATTCCGGATAAGAGGCTATATGATCTCACTCATTCGGATTTGTATTGGGACGAGATCATATCAATTACGCCACTTGAGATAGAAGAAGTTTTCGATGCTACAGTTCCTGGAAATCACAACTTCCTTGCTAATGATTTTATTGTTCATAACAGCATCGAGCAGGATGCCGACATGGTTGCCTTCTTGTACAGGGATGACTACTATGATAAAGAAACAGAACGAAAAAACATCATCGAAGTTATTATCGGTAAGCAGCGGAGCGGTCCAACTGGTACAGTAGAGTTAGCATTTTTGAAGGAGTACAACAAATTCGTTAGCTTAAGCCAGCATGATGATGGAGGACAAGGATAAGCCGTGCATAGATTTTGAAAAAATCTCTATCCTACATGATAGGGATTTTTTCTTTTTTATACGGCATTGTCGAACAAATCATAGAGATAAAACCCGATTGTTCGGTTTTTATTGACATACGGAAATGCCGTTGCTAAACTTAATATGTTAGAAAAGTAGGAGGTGTCCAGCCAATGTCAACTGTAGTAGTTGTAGGAACCCAATGGGGGGACGAAGGGAAAGGAAAAATCACGGACTTCCTCGCGGAGAAAGCGGAAGTTGTCGCTCGTTATCAAGGTGGAGACAATGCGGGTCATACCATCGTTTTTGGCGGGACCAAATATAAATTGCACTTAATTCCTTCCGGGATTTTTTACAAAGAAAAAATCTGCGTAATCGGAAACGGTATGGTCGTTAATCCGAAAGCATTGATTACGGAACTGGATTATTTACATAGCCATGGCGTAAGCACGGACAATCTGCGAATCAGCGATCGTGCGCATGTAATCATGCCGTATCATATGAAGCTTGACGCCGCTGAAGAAGCGCAAAAAGGCGATAATAAGATCGGTACCACGCTTAAAGGAATCGGGCCTGCGTACATGGACAAGTCTGCACGTATTGGAATCCGTATGGCCGATTTAATGGATAAAGACGTATTCGAGATGAAACTGCGCCGCAATCTTGAAGAGAAGAATCGTCTATTTGAAAAGTATTATGAAACAGAAGGCTTTACAGTAGACGAAATTATGGATGAGTACGTAGCATACGCTGAACGCATCCGTTCGTACGTAGTGGATACATCGGTTACGCTTAACGATGCCATCGATGCTGGCAAGCGTGTACTGTTCGAAGGTGCACAAGGTGTAATGCTTGATATTGACCAAGGAACGTATCCGTTCGTAACTTCTTCCAATCCGGTTGCAGGCGGGGTCTGCATTGGTTCTGGTGTAGGTCCGACAAAAATCCATCATGTTGTTGGTGTAGCAAAAGCGTACACCAGCCGTGTCGGTGACGGTCCGTTCCCGACGGAACTGCATGATGAAGTCGGCAACCGTATCCGTGAAGTGGGCCGTGAGTATGGTACGACAACAGGCCGTCCGCGTCGCGTAGGTTGGTTTGACAGCGTAGTGGTTCGCCATGCGCGCCGCGTTAGCGGAATTACAGCCCTGTCTCTTAACTCCTTAGACGTATTAAGCGGCTTGAAAACAGTAAAAATCTGTGCCGCATATCGTTATAAAGGAGAAGTGATTGAACATTATCCGGCTAATCTTAATACATTAGCTGAGTGTGAACCGGTATATGAAGAGCTTCCGGGTTGGGATGAAGACATTACAAGTGTCCGCTCCCTTGATGAACTGCCTGAGAACGCGCGTCATTACATTGAGCGTATTACACAATTAACGGGAATTCCGCTCTCTACATTCTCTGTAGGTCCGGGTCGTGAACAGACAAATGTTGTCCGCAGTGTATATGCGCTGTAAGATAGGATAAAAAAAGCAGATCCTCGGTTGTTATTAGACCGGGGATCTGCTTTTTATTTGCTGAACTAGATATGATTCCCTCTTTTTCCTGTCATTTAATGTCGAAGTCTGTCATTTTTCCTTGCCATAGTATTCTGCCAATGGTACCATGAAAAAGTGTTTGGAAGATAAGCTGTGAGGGAATAGTCCCGGTCATTTGTCTTACGTATAAAATTATCTTTGTAACTAAAAATAAACATAGACAAAGGGATACTTTTACAGGATTCCCTTTTTTATTTTGTATGCAAGAGTTATGGCATAACGTTAATTGCAAGGAGAAAAGGGAGGTAGCAATGTTTATCGAAAGGATGTCGTCATGGACAAAAGATAAATGGTCCTATGGCGTAAATCTCATACAGGATAAGAAAAATCGTGGCAAAGTAGCATTTGGTATTCTCACAGGTTCATTGTTAGTAAGCGGGACGGCTGCAGGCGGATATGTATATGAGTCGAATGTAGGTACGCTCTATCATATCTCCGTTGATGGCAAAGACCTGGGTGCTGTAGAGAATCCGCAAAAGGTGCGCAAGTGGATGAATGATCAATTGGCGTCAGCGAAGAAGCAATACCCTGATTTGACGCTCGATTTTAATAAAAAGATCTCAGTGATTGAAGAGCGGCATTATAATGCTCAAGGCAGTGAGGCGGATAAGGTTGTGAAAAAATTAGCCGCTGCTGTCGAGGTAGAAGCTAAAGTCGCCCAGTTGACGGTGAATGGTCAACCCATCGCCTATGCTAAGGATCAGAAAACAATAAATGAAGCGCTGTATCATTTGAAAGCCCTCTATAATGAAAAGAAACCGACGCAAAACCTTACAGCTGGTGTAGGAAACGCATCCGACATGCAGGCATCACAGGTACAGCAGGATCATTCGGCTGTATCATTTAAGGAAAAGGTTCAGGTGGAAAATACATCAATCGCACCTGGGGTGGTGCTTGATGAAGCGAAGCTCATAAGCGTGCTGCAAAAGGGTGTGCCTGAGCTTAGGAAGCATACGATTGCTGCAGGGGAGAACCTGTGGAATATCGGACCGAAATACGGTCTTACCCAAAAAGATTTATTGGCGATGAATCCCGGTGTGACAGATGATACGCTGCTGCAAATCGGAGATACGATAAATGTGCAGGCAAAGGAACCGAAACTTACAGTTGTCTCCAAGCAGGAGATAGCAGAAACGGTAGCCGTACCGTATCCGATTCAAGCCAAGGCTGACCCGGCCAAATACCGGGGCGATGATACGATCATTGCAGAAGGAAAAAACGGCAGCAAGCAGGTCGTCTACGAGCTGATTAAGGAAAATGGGAAGCTTGTACAAAAGCAAGCAGTACAGCAAAAAGTGCTGCAGCAGCCGATCCCAAAAGTTATGATTCGCGGTACAAAGGTAAAGCCTTCACGTGGCGATGGTAAATTCCATATGCCTTCTGCGGGAACATTCAGCTCACCATTCGGCGAGCGCTGGGGTCGCCTGCATGCAGGTATTGATATTGCGACTCCGATTGGTACTCCGGTACATACGTCCGATCATGGCCGTGTCGTCTTCGTTGGAATAAAGAGCGGATACGGTAAATGTGTCATTGTCGATCATGGCAACGGATATCGTACATTGTATGGACATCTAAATGGCTTTGTAGCCAAAGAAGGTGACACTGTAGTAAAGGGCGAAGAAATTGCTAAATCGGGCAATACGGGACGCTCTACGGGTCCACACCTGCATTTTGAAATTCATAAGGGTGGGGAGCCGGTCAATCCCTTGTCATATTTACGATAGAGAAAAAGAATAGGATACGTTAACCGGTGCAGGCCCGCTTGTGCCGGTTTTTTATGTGTAGGAAATAGAGAAGGATTTTCATAGGGAAAGTGGAAGAAGTGTAAGAGAGGTGAAACCATGAGACATAAAGTAATGGTAGTGGATGATGAGCGTCCGATAGCGGATATTCTACAATTTACATTAGAAAAAGAAGGCTACTACGTCGTATGTGCCTACGATGGAGATGAAGCGGTAGCGCTCGCAGAAAAAGAAAAGCCGGATCTGATCCTGCTTGATATTATGCTTCCTGGAAAAGACGGTATAGAAGTGTGCCGAATTATCCGCCGCACATCCAATGTGCCGATTATTATGCTAACAGCTAAGGACAGTGAATTGGATAAAGTACTCGGACTTGAACTGGGTGCAGACGATTATGTCACAAAGCCATTCAGCAGCCGTGAGCTGCTCGCCCGTATTAAAGCGAACCTGCGGCGCCATACGCAAGACGCAGCAGAAGAGACCAAAAATCAAAGCGTAGCCTCAAAGATTACAGTCGGACAGCTTGTTATTGATATGAAATCCTATACGGTGGAAAAAGCGGGGCAGTTGATCGACATTACGCACAGGGAATTTGCTCTGCTTCATTACATGGCCAAAAACCGGGGCCAGGTCGTAACACGCGATCATCTGTTGCAGGCTGTGTGGGGCTTTGACTATTTCGGTGATGCTCGTACGGTCGATGTGACGATTCGCCGTCTGCGTGAGAAAATTGAGGATGATCCAAGCTCGCCCCAATACATTATTACCCGGCGCGGCTTAGGCTATATGATGCGTAACAATCTGGAGGAGTAGGCGATGAAGCGCCTTCGTTTTTTTCAGACGGTGCAATGGAAGGTTGTCATCCTCTACCTGCTGCTTATCCTGATTGCGATGCAGGTAATCGGAGCGTACTTCATTCGTGCCACAGAAACCTACTACCTGAATAATTTTAGCGAAACGCTCAACACACAGGCCAATCTGCTAGGAGCCAATGTTGAAAAATACTTGGAAGAAGAGAACATTCCGCGCGAGGATATTGATGTATTGATTCACAATTTGTTTGCGCTGCGCAATGCTGACGTACAACTGCTTGATCAAAACGGTATGGTAGTAACCACTACAGAAGAAAACAAAGCGTTCGTTGGGCAGAAGAATACACGCGCTGAAATCAATATGGCGCTGCTCGGTACACGCAATGAATCCATTCAATACAATCCTGAGACCCATGAGCGAGTAAAGGTGCTGGCCCTGCCGATTAAGAAGGGAGCCAAAATCCTGGGCGTGCTGTATATGGTGGCATCGATGGAAGAAGTGTACCATACGATCCGGCAGATTAATGGGATTTTTGCTACAGGTACGGTACTGGCCCTGCTTCTGACAGCAGCGCTTGGTATCGTACTGGCGCGAACGATCACAACCCCTGTTAAGGAAATTACCCGGCAGGCGACCGCGATGGCCGACGGAGACTTCAATGGACAGGTTCGCATCTATTCAGAGGATGAGATCGGACAGCTTGGGGAGACATTCAACCAGCTAACCCGCAAGCTCAAACAGGCACTCTCGCAGGCGGAAGCGGAGAAGGAGAAATTCTCTTCCATTCTGACCAATATGACGGAGGGAGTTATCGCAGCCGACGGCAACCGTGATATCATCCTCGTCAACAAACCAGCTCAGCGCATTCTAGGTGTCAGCTACAAAACGGTACTGGGTAAGAACCTTCACGATGTGCTCTCTATTCCGATGGAAGAAGAGAAAGACTCATTCTTTACGGAAAACGGCTCTTTAGTAATGGATATGAATGTCGAGGGAGAAGAGCGGCTTATTCGTTTCTCCTTCACCGTACTTAAAAGTAGAGAAGAAGAAAAGAACGCGGGCATTATTGCGGTGCTTCAAGACGTTACCGAGCAGGCCGCGCTAGAGCGTGAACGTAAAGAGTTCGTCGCTAACGTATCACATGAGCTTAGAACCCCATTAACAACGCTCAAAAGCTACCTGGAGGCATTGGAGGAGGGTGTCGTCGATGACCCGGACATGTCCCGGCGCTTTCTGCGTGTGCTATTGAATGAGACGGATCGTATGACGCGGTTGGTGACCGATCTGCTTCAGCTTTCCCGGTACGATGCCGGGCAGTACATCTTGGATCTGCAATCGATTGATGTATATGATCTTCTTCGTGATGTAGAAGAGAGATTCAAGCTTAGAAGCCAGCAGGAGAACATCGCACTTCGGCTTGATCTGCCGGACAGCGGGCTTCCTATCATCGCAGCGGATCGGGATAGCATCATTCAAGTGCTTGATAACTTAATTTCAAATTCAATGAAATACTCCAACGAGCATACGACGATTACCATTTGCGCGCGTACAGAGGAGCGCTTTGTACGAATTGACGTAATTGATGAGGGAATGGGAATTCGCAAGCGTGACCTTGAGCGGATTTTTGAGCGTTTTTACCGAGTAGACAAAGCTCGCAGCCGAAGCATGGGAGGGACGGGGCTCGGTCTCTCCATTGCCCGACAGATTGTACATGCGCACGGTGGGGCAATTGAACTTGATAGTGAATGGCAGAAGGGTACGCGCGTTAGATTTACCCTGCCTATATATGGAGAGAATGAAGATGAATGTTGAGAGAGTTAAAACCATCGTCTTGGTTCTGCTGATTGTAGTAAGCCTTGTACTGTCTATGTTTCTCTGGAGCAGTACACCCAAGCTTGACAGCCTTACCCCTTCTGATTATGTGGCTCCACAGCCCATTGGACACAAGTATGAAGCGACCGATGTGATCCGTCCATCTGCGGTGCTGTTTCATACCGGAGACGGCCATCATAAGAAGGCGGATCTAGAATCTGCGATCTATAAAGAAGTCGTGAGCGAGATGAATAAGTGGTCATTTTATGATCTAGCAGCTGTCCAGATGACGCGGGAAGAATGGGAAGCCTTCATCAATAAGAAAAAGACGATGGAGATTGTATATCGTCATGAAATTCCGGCTGATATCGCAAGCCAATTATTTACGCTGCGCGGGCGTATAGATGGAGAGCTGCGCTCGGTGAGCCGTATTCTCTTATATGAGAGCGGCGATAAAAGCGCTGTCTACGCGCTTCTCATCTCCAGCAGAGATCAGCGTATTATTCGGGCGCGTACCTCCATGACACCTGAGATGATTACGAAGCTTTCCACGCCAGAGAAAATAGGCGGGCTTCCCGAGCAAATATTGTATCGGGCGTTTGTCGATGGGATTGAGAGCCAGATTCGTCCGGCTCGGTATGATTTCTACGACCCGCTCTATCTGCCGAAAGAGCAGGGAAAAATGTCGCGCTACCGCTATTTCTATCAGCCTTTAACGATTCAGCAGGTACTAGATGCCATGTTTGTCGATGTCAGCCTGACCCGCCAGGTCACAGAACGGGATGGTACGATGATCTATACGAACGGCAGCCAATCTGTCTCTATCCCTGTCGATCGGAATTATCTGCTGTATCGGCATCCCCGCCATGAGGAAGAAAATATGGAAGAGGAGCAGGCCAATTATGCAGCGTTAAACTCGGCATTGACGTTTGTCAATCAGCATGGAGGATGGACCGGTAGATACTATCTTGAAGACATTGAAGAGAGCAGTGCATCGAATCGAGGAGAGTCCATCTCGTATCGTTTTCGCCAATATGTAGGGGCATACCCTCTATTTAACGGGGATGGGCCGGAGATGAATATCGTATCTGCCCGCGTCTTTGACGGCAGCGTATCAGAGCTGTATTATCCGATGCGCCAGCTTGATCTATACTTTGAGAAGATACCGTTAACAGTCGTATCTGGAGTTGAATTGATCAAGCTAGTAGAGAAGAAAGGCATCCGCAAAGAAGAGATTGATTCCATTGAACTTGGATTGTATACGCGATCGGTTTATGACTTTATCGAGATGAAACCATGCTGGCTGATTCACTTACAGGATAACAGGGAGCCGTTATATATTGAGGCCGGTACAGACAGCTTCGGTAGATGAGCAGGGGGAAGGAAGCATGGATTGGAGCAGAGCGAAGACCATTCTGATCATTACGTTTTTCCTGCTTAACTGTTTTCTCGGTTATCAGGTGGTGATGAGCCAGAACCGGGATATTGAGACGGCGCCGCAGGGTGAGCTCATTCCGTCAAGTCTAGAGGAATTGTTGAAGACGCGCAGTATTAAGATGGACGCCGACATGTCGAATGAAACGCCGCAGATGAACTATGTGAATGTACGATTTACCAGTTTTGCCGATCATCTGCACACATTAACCGGACAGGTGGTAGGACAGCAGGGAGTCGGTGTGGCGGTGAAATTTAATGAACCCATTGCCCTCCCTGCTTTCGTAAATAAGGGAGAGAGGTTGAAAAGCCTGTCATCCTATATTATTTACAGCGGAGATTATGCATTCGATGAGAAGCGAAGCACAGATAACGTGCAGCGCTATGTGCAGCAATACGGCAAATATCCGATATTCAGCGCCCCGCTTGAGATGGTAGTTAATGATGGGCAGGTATTAGGCTATCGCCAAATCCATGTTCATATCGTTAATCAAGGAACAGGCCGCAAAATTATCCCGTCTTTTACAGCGGTGCGGACGTTGATTGATAACGGATATATCCGGTACGGAGAGACCATCGTAGATATCTCGGTCGGATATTATGGTCACATGTATGATGCGGATATTCAGGTGCTCGCTCCTGTCTGGCGGGTGGCACACAGCGAAGGCGTTCATTATGTGAATGGCATTACCGGGGCGGTGGAACAAGCACCGCCTATTGAAAAAAATAAAATTATCTCCAATAATAATACTAGCAAATAGATAGACAGCAGAAGGTAACTTCAGGGAAGTACGGCAAGGAGAGAGAAAACATTTATGAAATTCAGTGTGCTTGCCAGCGGAAGCACTGGCAATTCTTTTTTTATCGAGTCAAAGAACAGCAAAGTGTTAGTGGATGCTGGGTTAAGTGGTAAGCAAGTAGAGAAGCTATTAGGAGAAGCCGGTGCCTGTGCGCAGGACTTAGACGCAATTCTCATTACGCATGAGCATTCCGACCATATTAAAGGAGTAGGAGTCTTAGCCCGGCGGTATCAACTGCCTGTCTATGCAAATTCGAAGACATGGGAACAGCTTGACCGCCAGCTTGGTACCATTGCGGAGGATCAGCGGCTGATTATGGAAGTGGGGGATACGGTAGAATTCGGCGATATGAAAGTGGAATCGTACGGCATCTCGCATGATGCAGCGGAGCCGATGGCTTTCTGCTTCTATGAAGATGACGCCAAAGTAAGCCTGACAACTGATCTTGGCTATGTAAGCCAGCGCATTAAGGATACCATCAGAGACTCCGATGCGTACATTTTTGAGTCGAATCATGATGTAGAGATGCTCAGAATGGGCAGCTATCCATGGAATACGAAGCGCCGCATTCTAAGCGATGTGGGTCATCTATCCAATGAGACCGCAGGTGAAGCGCTAGGAGATATTCTTGCAGGCAAAGGTGAAAAAGTCTATCTTGCTCACCTTAGCAAAGAGAATAATATGACTGAATTGGCCAGGCTCACTGTCAAAAACATTCTTCAGGAATATGGCCTTGAAGATGGAAGCGATGTAGAGCTCATGGACACATCACCGATTCGCCCGACGACCGTTCAAGAAATTATACGTAAATGAAGCAGCACAATCAGCAATACACGTTCGAGGAATTGTATACGGGATGAGAAAGGAGCAGCGCAATGGGCTACTATGATGATGAGTTTTACGATAATAGTAAGAAAAGCGGCAGACGAAGCGGCGCTTCCACGTTTTTCATTGCACTGGTTTCTGCTATTATCGGCGGGATCATCGTATTGATGATGGTCCCTACCTTATCCAAATCAGGATACCTACCAGGATGGAACCAACCTACTACTGAGCAGCCGACGCAGACACCTACGCCGAGTGGCAAGCAAGCGAACTATTCGGTTGAAGTCAGCAGCGGCGTAGTGGATGCTGTGCAGAAAGTAGAGAATGCGGTCGTTGGTGTCATCAACATACAGCGTTCGCGTGATTTCTTTGGCCAGACGGAAGAAGGCGAAGCGGGTACAGGATCAGGAATTGTGTTCCGTAAAGCCGGAGGTAAGGCATATATCGTAACGAATAACCATGTCATCCAAGGTGCCGAACGCGTTCAGGTCTCGCTTACAAGGGGTGAGAAAAACCTGGATGCAAGAGTAGTGGGAGCCGATCCGCTGACAGACCTTGCGGTGCTTGAAATTGATGGCTCTAAGGTACAACAGGTTGCCGAATTCGGTGATTCATCGAAAGTAAGGGCAGGAGAGCCGGCCATCGCAATCGGCAACCCGCTCGGCCTTGCCTTCTCCCGCACCGTTACCCAGGGGATTATTAGTTCCGTTGAGCGGACGATGCCTGTTGATGTAAACGGAGATAATGAAACCGATCTGGAGTTGAATGTCATTCAGACAGACGCAGCCATTAATCCGGGGAACAGCGGCGGCGCGTTGGTGAATATTGCCGGTCAGGTAATCGGTATCAATAGCCTTAAGATTTCAAAAACAGGTGTGGAAGGACTGGGCTTCGCAATTCCGATTGATGACGCCAGCAAAATTATTGATGATCTAATCAAATACAAGTCCGTCCAACGTCCGATGATCGGTATTACACCGATTGATCTCTCCTCGTTGCCAACAGAAGCATACAAAGATCCGCTGCAGCTGCCAGAAAGCGTTGAGAGCGGAGTCGTAGTCAAAGAGGTACAGGCGATGAGCCCGGCTGATAAAGCCGGATTGAAGCGCTATGACGTCATCGTGCAGCTTGATGATCAGAAGATCCAGAGCCAGGCACAGCTGCGCAAATATTTATTCCAGAAGAGCATTGGGGATAAAGTAAAGGTAACATTCTATCGCGCAGGCAAGCAGCAGAGTGTAGACGTCACGCTTGTTAAGCAGGAAATGCAGTAACAGGAAGCAGAAGCCGGGGCATGTTCCCGGCTTTTTGTATGGAAAGGCAAAAATAAGGTATGATAGGAAAGCGAAATACATGGATACGGAGGGAATCATTTTATGATGGATACTGCAAAAAAAGAATATCTAGCAAATGGAGGCGACCGCTTCATCGCGTGTGCAGCGGATCAGCTTGAAGTTGCCCTTGATGATTTTGTAGATGAGTATGAGGAAGCACCGGACGTATACAAAATTGACGAAGTAAAGCAGGAGTTGGTTGATTGGAAGGCTCCGCATACATGCCGCTACAGTGAACAGTCACCTGTGTACATCTTAGTATAAAGGAAAAGTATGCACAGATTTGAAGAGAAACAAAGAGATGTCATTTTTGTGAATAACTTGTGTATAGATGTGTGTAAATCTTGTTATGCACATGTTAGCAAACATTTGTGCTGTGTTAAAACCCTTGATACCACTAGGTAAATCCAATGTTTTCCTCTACAATAAATTCACAAGTAAGTTATCCACAGAATGTTAATAACTCTGAATAAACGGGGGATAACTTTTCAAAAAGTGTGAAAAAGGCAAGGAGTAAAAGATATGCACATAACCATTGTGGCGGTCGGCAAGCTGAAAGAAAAGTATTTGAAGCAGGGGATTGATGAGTATCGTAAGCGGCTATCAGCCTATGCGAAAATCGAGCTGATCGAGGTAGCGGATGAGAAAGCATCGGAGAATTTAAGCAAGGCTGACATGCTGAAGGTGAAGGAAAAAGAAGGGGAAAGAATTCTCGCTGCGCTGAAGCAGGACCAGCATGTGGTCGCCCTTGCGATCGAAGGCGAGCTGTGGTCGTCTGAGCAGCTCGCAAAGAAGCTGGATACGTGGGCAACGTATGGGAAGAGCTCGGTTGCCTTCATTATAGGGGGCTCGCTTGGTCTCTCGGATGCGGTGCTGAGCCGGGCCAATGAGTATTTGTCATTCTCGAAGATGACGTTTCCTCACCAGTTGATGCGCTTGATACTGTTAGAGCAGGTGTATCGTGGGTTTCGGATTAATCGAGGGGAACCGTACCATAAGTGAACGGCTAAAAACTCTTCGAAAAAGGAGCCATACTCCAGTCACAAGAGGGCAGAGCAAATCTATTGAAATAGCAACCACCGGTACTTTCCTCCGAAATAAGTAGAGATACGGCGATAGTCAGACTAATGATCACCATTTACATACATACAGAATGTATGTTAAAATCGATACTATCATAACCGAGGGGGAAATATTATGAAAGTATCCAGTTTTTATCCGGTCATTTTAACAGATCAAGTTATTACTACGACAGCATTTTACGAGGATCATTTTGGATGTGAGAAGGTATTTGAGGCGGACTGGTATGTCAGCCTCAAAATGCCAGGCAATGACATGCCGTACGAATTGGCTATTCTTGACGCCTCTCATCCGACTATTCCCGACGCATACCGGATAAAAGTAAGAGGGCTGATTCTTAATTTCGAAGTGGACGATGTTGATGCTGAATACGAACGTCTCATTCGAGGAGCAAAGCTGCCATTGGAACTGGATATTCGGAGCGAGGATTTTGGACAGCGGCATTTCATTACTTCGGATCCTAATGGGGTATTGATTGATATCATTACTGTCATCCCGCCCTCAAACGATTTTAGTACCCAGTATTCCGAAGAGGTTTGGAAATAGGGGGGAATACTTGCATGGGTGCACATGTACCTTTGAAGAATTATTTTGGAGGGGAGCTGGCTGTACGACTAGCCCATTTAATTAAGCCTTATTATCCGGGTTTCCCGGTCGACAGTTTTGTAAATAGAGTAGCGGAACAGACAGAACCGCTGGAGTTGAAAGCAAGGGTCCGGTTGATAGCTGAAGAGCTGCATTGCGCATTACCGCTGGATTATCCTGATCAATTGGAGATCTTATTACAAATCCTGGGCCCTGAGAATGAAAGTGAGCAGGGGATGTTCACCGAGGGTTACTTCCTGATGCCGATCGCCTATTTTGTGGAACAATATGGTCTTACTCATTTTCGTATTTCTATGGATGCGATGTACGAAATTACAAAACGCCATACATCGGAATATGCCATCCGTCCGTATCTCCTCCGTTATTCGGAGGAATGTCTTGAAGTATTATCTATGTGGGCTTCCGATCCTAATTTTCATGTGCGTCGCTTAGTCAGTGAAGGGACTCGTCCTCGTCTTCCATGGGCAAAGCGGATAGAAGTGTTAGATGGTGATCCCGTGCGAAATTTTGCTCTACTTGAGCCATTGCTGGATGATGATTCGGCTTATGTCAGAAGGTCAGTAGCAAATCATTTGAATGACTTGACGAAGGATTACAAGCAGATCACAATAAATTGGATGGCTAACAAGCTGAATACCGGGTGGAAGCATAGCCCGATTATGGTTCGGCATGCTTTGAGAACGTTAGCAAAGTCTGGAGACCCAGATGCATTGGCAATGTTACAGGCAATAAGAAAATGAGATGAAATGTAGTGCGAATGGAGAGAACGAACCGATTATGAGAAGAAACAAAGCAGAGACTGCAGAAACGATTCGTAAGCTGATCGATGTGGCTAGAAGTCATTTTACCGAATACGGTTATGCTGATGCGGCATTGGAATCGATCGTTCATGAGGCGAATCTGACACGGGGAGCGGTCTATCATCATTTTCGCAACAAGAAGGAATTGTTTCGAGTCGTACTAGAAGATGTCCAGCGAGAGGTTGCCGAAAGGGTGGAGCAGGAGGCATCGGCAAGTGAAGATGTATGGCAGCAACTCTACTTGGGTTGCCGCGCATTCATTATCGCTGCTGTTGAAGAGCGAAACAGGCGTATCATGTTAATCGACGGTCCTGCAATTCTTGGCTGGGAAGTATGGAGAGAGATGGACAAAAACCATTCCATGCGTTTATTGAGGGGGCAACTTGAAATTATGCAGGATCAAGGATACTTTCGGATGGTTCCTCTTGATGCAATGGCCCATTTTATTTCGGGTGGTTTGAATGAGACGGCGCTCTGGCTTGCCAACGAGTCCTCGCAGCCTAATGCTCTCGATGGGACGATGAAGGTACTTAGCGTATTCTTGGAAAGATTGAAACAATGACGATTCAATCGTCTGAAGAGTTGAGGTTAGGGGAGCGGATAGCGTGTATCACAGCCCCTAACACTGCTCTTCCGGAAAATGTAAAGGAGAGCACCTTAAACTGTGAACCGTATCATAATTAAACGATGTTTTATTTCTGCTCTTGCTCCCTTTAATATTCCCCTTTAATGACAAAAAACCAGCCTCGAATGGTTCCAGCCAGTTTAGACTTCTGCCTGGCAAACTTAAACTTCCCTTCTAACTCTTTTGGTACCTCCATTCCCTCAGAAAGCTTAAAACCAACAGTAGATACATTTTTAAAGTCAACGATATAGGACATTTCCATCCTTCCTTCTATCTCCTTATTTTCTGACAACTGGAATCTACATTTCTCCATATACGAATCCATTTCGTTGTCCTATTTCAACTGTTGCATTTGGCCCACCAACATAGGCAAAATTCTTTGCTTCCGGTAAGACTTGACCGAATGCAATGCCAGTAAGCTTATTGCTCAATTCTTCAGCCGTTTTCTCTTCGCCTTTCACAACTAAGTATTCTCCCTTAGGGAATTGGATTACTCTCGATTCCTCTGGTACCAATGCTTCTGTCATGACACCAGCATAGTGCATCATCTTGTTATTCACCGCTTCGTTCACGACAAAAATATAGTTATTTGCAGCGATGGCTTTTAACGTATCAAGCCTTCCATCTTGTTTGATTGCCTGCCAGAAGTCTGCCTTTTCCTTATTTATGCCAGCATAGTCTGTGTAATCGCTCGTAAGCTCAGTTCCAATACCTAAAACAGTAAGGCTGTCTTTTTCTTCAAGAATATAATTTGTCATATTCAAACCCTTCCTTTTTTAAAATTAATCAAATAATTTGTCTTTTCACTTGATGAGTTTATAATAGTCTTAAATCGTGTCAAAAAATGGTACTGTTTAGGAGTCCCGATGAAAAAAGTTGAACGGATTAATACGATGATGCGGTATATCAACAACCGCGCTCACTTTACCATTTCTGAGATCATGCGGGAATTTGGCATCTCTCGTTCGACAGCTATTAGAGATATCAGAGAAATTGAAGCCATGGGAATGCCGCTTGTCGCTGAAGTTGGGAGAGATGGGGGTTATTTTGTCATGAATAACTCTGTCTTGCCGACTATTCGCTTTACCAATAATGAGATTAAAGCTCTTTTTATTGCCTTTATGGCCACCAGAAATCAACAACTCCCTTATCTAAAGAGCCGTCATTCTTTAGCTGAAAAATTACTGGGTCTTATCTCAGAAAACCAGCAAGATGACCTTGTTCTTTTAAATCAAATCTTGCTTTTTGAAGGGACTAACCCCCATAATCCTGACCTGCTTGAGCTTTCGGACCTTCCCCACCCTATGTTAGAAAAACTTATCCAGATCCTTCTCCTGGATACCCATTTATTGATTACCATCAAAGAAGAGAAGGTAATAAAGTCTTATCTCATTTATCTTTTGCATCTTTATCTTGAAAGAGGATTTTGGTTGATAGAAGGTTTTGACTTAAAGGATGAAAAGAAGAGGATTTTCCCTGTCGACAATCTCACAGATGTTCAACTGTACGCTACGAAAAAAAAAGTAAGCAGAAAAAAGATTTTGGAAAAACTAGGTAAGCAGGAAGAAGCAATTAATCTTGTCCTTGAACTCGGTCCAAAGGCGATAGCCCAGTTCAAAAAATACCATCCTTTGAAAGTATCCATTTCGTATACGAATCCTTACCAAACCACAGCCATTCTAAAGGCTTTTATCAACGTTCATCATCTCGAAGAATTGACCGAAATGACGAATTGGATGCTTTTTTTGGGTGGGGATATTAAGGTAAGGGAAGTGCCAGATGAAGTCTTGGAAGGTTTACAAGAGAGAGTATCTCTATACCGCCCATAAGTAGTGCCGGTTTAAAGGAGGAGAAAACAAATGGTGGAGAAGATGCACGTAGACGAAATGGAAATTGATGAGGCACTTGTGCGTCGTCTGCTTGTTGCCCAGTTTCCCCACTGGGCAGAACTGCCTCTGGGACGGATCGAGCCTGCTGGCACGGTTCCATGGCGATCCAGCAGCGCTTGCTGCGCCTCCATGGGATGGCCCGCCGATTTGGCATCATGGCGATCTTGACGTGCGTAACTGGCTCGTACGAGATGGACGCATCACCGGTGTGATCGATTGGGCAACCATGGGCATTGGTGATCCTGCATGCGATGTCATGGTCGCATGGAAGTTACACTCGCTTGCGGCCCGTGATGCGTTCCGCGAATGCCTTCCTACAGACGACGCGACGTGGGCAAGAGCGCGCGGATGGGTCGTATCGCAGGCGGTGGCAATTCTGGCGTACTACACGCCGGCAAACAATCCAGTTCTGTATCAAGAAGCGAAATCCTGGCTGGACCTAGTCCTGTCAGAATGATGCCGAAAAATGGAGGCAAAACACGATGGTTGAACCAGTAAAGATTTTAGTAGTAGAGGATGATAATGATATAAATCAGCTGCTATGCAACATCATTAGAAAAAGCGGCTACTTTCCGCAGCCTGCTTTTTCTGGCACAGAAGCAATGCTTTATTTGGAGAAGAAAGAATGGGATATGATACTCCTTGACCTGATGCTTCCGGGAATGTCCGGAGATAAAATACTTTCAGAAATTACTGAAAAAAACAACATTCCCGTTATTATCATTTCAGCAAAATTGGATCAAGAAACAAAAATAGATATGTTAAGAACCGGTGCAGACGATTATATTACAAAGCCGTTTGATATCGAGGAAGTTTCTGCTCGGATTGACTCTCATTTGAGAAGATACCAACGAATAAATAAACTGCCAAACACGAAAAGGCTTATACATAAGGATATGGAAGTTGATACAGAAGCGAGGACTGTAATTGTACAGGGGAGGGAACTGAATTTTACAGCACGTGAATACGAGATTATAGTTCTTTTCATGTCATCACCAAAGAAGGTTTTCACGAAGAAGAATTTGTTTGAAAGCGTTTGGAAAGAGGCGTTTTACGGGGACGATAATATAATTAATGTACATATCAGCAATATACGAAGCAAGTTGGCAGCCGTTAATCCAGATGAACAATATATTGAGACCATTTGGGGTATGGGATATCGGCTTAAAACTTAAGGTTTTCTTTAGACTTTGCTTAAGGGTTGGCTAAGGTTTCCTTTCTATGCTAAAAGCATCATGTTGAGGAGGGAAATTAATGGGTGAGTATGTACTGAAAACAAGTAACGTAACAAAACGATTTAAAAATCAAGTTGCCCTAAATAAAGTGAACCTTTCCATTGAAAAGGGGTCCATTTATGGTTTTATTGGACAAAACGGTGCCGGAAAGTCCACTTTAATTCGAATTGTCGCAGGCCTTGCTACTCCCACCACGGGGTCGATTGAATTATTCGGGCACAGCAATGGTCCAGAACTAATTAAAACGAGGAAGCGGATTGGCACAATGATTGAAGGACCTGCCTTATATCCGCATATGACAGCTTTTGAAAATTTGGAAGCACACCGGCTTTTGAAAGGAATTCCAGGCAAAGAATGTGTAGAAAGAATGCTTGCAATGGTAGGTCTTCAGGATACAGGAAAAAAGAAGGCAAAAAATTTTTCATTAGGTATGAAACAAAGGCTCGGAATAGCCATCGCCTTGCTTGGAGATCCTGAATTTTTAATTCTTGATGAGCCTATCAATGGGCTGGATCCGATGGGAGTCATCGAAATAAGAGAACTATTGAAAAGACTAAGTCAGGAATATGGAATGACCATTTTAATTTCCAGCCATATATTGAGTGAGCTTTATTTGCTTGCGACCCATTATGGGATTATTCATGAAGGCCATTTATTGGAACAAGTAACGATCGAAGAACTACATGCAAAGTGTCAGCAATTTTTGCATATCAAAGTAAACCATCCGGAAAAGGCTGCTGCTATTATCGAATCAAGTCTTTCAACAAATGACTTTGAAGTCATGCCAGATGGTTGCATTAAACTATTCGACTATGTTGATACCCCTGGAAAGGTTTCTTCCATTCTTGTACATGAAGGTCTGGTCATTGAGCAACTTATGCCAATGGGACAGGATTTGGAAACTTATTTCATAAATCGTATTGGGGGTATTGAGCATGAGTAATCTTATTATGGCAGAATGGTATAAGCTGAAAAAGGATCGATCACTTTGGACATTGATCATTGTTCTGGTGGCTGTTAGCCTCTTATATCCTCTGTTGATTATGTTTGATGAAGGGGCAGAAACGATTAAAGTAAGTGATTTTTATCAAAGAACCATTCTAGATGGAAATAACTACGTGCTAAGGCTTGCTCCTTGTATACTGGCTGGCTTCTTTATTTCAGGCGAATATTCAACCGGAACCATGAAAAGTATTGTTTCTTCTGGGAATAGCAGGGTTTGTATTTATCTCGCAAAATTGATTGTCTATTCTATTGGGGCCATTACGCTTTCATTAATTTTTCCAATTGTTTTAACAGGAGCTGTCTCTGCTTCCCTTCATTTCAATGGGATGCCGGAGATCGGATATTTTGCTAAAACAATTGGATTAACGATCCTTTATGTGCCCGCTTTTGCCTCGATCATGGCCTTGCTTGCCACAATTTTTACGGATAGTGGAAAGGCAATCGGTTTTATGCTTATCTTTTTCCTTCTTATTGATAGTTTCTTATATTTATTGGCTCAAGTATCTCCGGTATTTGAAGTTATATTCAATTATTCTGTCTTTAAGTTATTTGTAGACGTTGCAAATGCAGACATTATTCATGGTGCTGAAATGATTAAGCTGTTCTTGGTACCGATTGTAACGTTTGTCGCTTTCGGGATTTTGGGCAGCGTTTTATTCCATAAAAAAGAAATAAAATAAACGAATGGGTGGGTGAGGAAAATGAAGTATGTACTAATATTTTTGGTTTGCATGGCATTACTTTTTCTCATCCGCCTTCTTTTCCTGAAAAAAGAAATACGAAGTGTTACTGAACAGTTACAGGAGAGACACCACAATAAAACAGATAAGAAAATAAGTCTTGCCTTTTATGACAAAGACTTTGAGGAACTTGCAAAGGAAATAAATCTTCAAATAGATGAAACAAAGCAGGCGATTGCACAAAAAAGACGGACAGAGAATGAATTAAAGCAGGCTATTTCAAATATTTCCCATGACATTCGAACGCCGATGACTTCTATTTTGGGTTATATACAATTTTTAGAGGATGATGAGTTAACCCCCGAAAGAAGAAAAGAGCATCTCCTAACTGTAAAAAATGGAGCATTACGATTAAAAGTATTACTGGAAGACTTTTTTGAGCTATCCATCATTGAGTCAACAGATTATTCATTAGAGATAGAATGGATTCAATTGAATGAGCTAGTTTTAGAGGTGTTGATAGGCTTTTACGAAGAATTCAATCAAAAGCAGATAGAGCCGACTATCAACATTCCAGAGGATAAAATATGGATGAAGGCTGATTCCTCAGCAGTAAAACGGGTAATGGAAAACTTGGTTACAAATGCTTTAAAGCATTCAACTGAAAATGTAACCATTACTTTGAAAGGTACTCCGTCATCTGCCCTGCTTATGATCAGCAATCCAGCTCCGCAATTAAAGGAAGAAGAACTCTTCCACTTGTTTGATCGCTTTTATAAAGCAGATCAAGCAAGAAAAGGAAAAGGAACAGGACTTGGATTATCCATTGCCAAAAGTTTAATGGAAAAAATGAATGGAAGTCTCTCTGCGGAATTGAAAGAGAACCAATTATATATGATATGTGAGTGGAAAATCAAAGCACATAATACCCGGGGATAAATATAGCCGTTACATAAAGGGAGTGACGTACAATTAAGGGCATGCAACTTCGGGAACAGATAAAAAAGATAGGATTAATATTGTCAATCATTCCAATTGTTTGGGGAACTTTGTTGTGTTTTGAGGAAAATAAAACCGAAGCACACATAAATAATAAACTGCATGAAATTGACCAATATGTTCAAGCAAAACTGGAAAAGAACAATATTCCTGGTGCATCTATTGCGATTACTCATAATGATACGGTTATTTTTATAAATGGCTATGGAAGAACTGCAAATCATCATCGGATTACAGCGGATACGCCATTTCCTATCGCTTCATTAAGCAAAGCTTTTACAGCATTATCTGTCATGCAGCTTGTAGAGGAGGGAAAGATCGAATTAGATAAGCCTTTTAATGAATATGTACCATCGTTTAAAATAAACGATCCAAGAGGTTCGAAAATTACTCCACGGCATTTATTGAATCATACTAGTGGTTTAACTGATAAGGTGTACCCCGATATGACTCTTGATCCCCAGCCTCAATCATTTCAAGAAGTAATCCAGCTATTAAAAAATGTATCCCTCGCAAGTGAACCTGGAAAGGAATATCAGTACAATAACACGAATTATCAACTGCTTGCACTTCTCGTAGAGGTTGTTAGTAAAAAGAAATTTTCGGAGTATATGGAGCAACACATCTTTGCCTCATTAGGGATGAAACAAACCTTTAATGTCGCAAATACGAAAGAACTTAATAAAAGTAACAAAGTAGTTGGTGGGCATTATTTTTTATTTGGCAAACCAGTGGCCAAAGATGAACCGGATTGGTTTGTAGACGGGCCTGCAGGAATGGTTTCAAGTGCAAAGGATATGGCTAAGTGGTTACTTATACAATCAAACGATGGTATGCATAATAATAACCAGCTCCTTAGCAGCAACGGGATTCAAGCCATGCACATGCCGACAAGCTCTAAGATATCTTATGGAATGGGCTGGAATATCTTCGAGGATGATGAGGGTGAAAAACAGACCCAGCATAGCGGAATTTTATGGACATATAAATCAGAAGCATTGATATTGCCAACTGAAGGCTATGGAATTGTGATGCTATTCAATAGTGGATTGAATTCGTTTGTTGATTATTATTCCTTTATCGATGGCATAGCAAAAATTTTAACAAACCAATCACCGGATGAGACTTTTTATAACAATCAACTTTTTGAGATAGTAGCAGGGGCGTTAATTATCGTAGCCATTGTTTTGGGGATTCGCCAACTACTGCGTTTACATCGTGGGGTGGAGAAAGTTAAAACCCGACCAAAATGGCGGTCTGCACTTTATCTGGTGTTACGATTGATTCCTGTATGCTTATTGATTTTCTTGCCGAAACTGCTGACGTTTATTGGGGGTGGGAGAGTAATTAGCTGGGAAGGAATTATCCTGATGATGCCGAGCATTTTTATCTTGCTTGTAATTGTGTCATTATTCAATCTTATGATTGTTATTTTTCGAGTAATGTATAGATAATGGGATACCCATATAAGTGAACCATGACAGTATAGACTAGAAGAAACCATACGTAGGGAGGGTAAAATGAATAAGAACAATTTTTTAGAGGTGATTGAACAGTCAGATATCGCAAGCCATAAAGAATATCTAGGTCAAGTTTTGAGACCAGCAATTGATATATTAAAGAATAAAGATGCCAAACCACGATTGGGCTGCAGCCGTTTTGGTGGAGCCCCCGATTTACCGATTGGTAGCGAATGGCCTACCTATGAGGGGAAGCCTTATCGCTTCCTTGGTCAAATTAATTTTGCAGAAATTCCATCAACTGAAGCAAATTTGCCATCGAAAGGAATCCTAAGTCTTTTTGTAGCAGGTACTAATCCTGATGGTGACTGTTATCTGGAGACGTATGAGGACGGATATATTCATGCTATATACATCCCTGAATCTACGAAGCTAGAGACTATATTCCCGCTGCGTTCTGATATTGGCAAGCCTACTGTGATTGAGTTTTCCCCGACGATTGATATCCCTTATGACGAATACCAGGTGAATGATTGGCCTTTCGAGGAAGATCAGAATGACATATACACTGAAATACGTGATTCTTTACATAAAAGTTCAGATTATCTTCTAGGCTACCCTTCATATTGCTCACTAGCATATGATCCAACACCTGGAGCAGAATGGATTCCACTGCTAACAATTGATTCAGATGATGATCTTGAGTGGTGCTGGCATGACGGCGACAAATTGATGATATTTATCGAAACAGAACGACTGAGGAATTTAGATTTTAGTAGGCTAAAGTCTGATGCAGGCTAAAGGAAATTAATCTTATGTTTTTTAAGAGTGAGGTCTTACTCTCACTCTTTTTATGTATGTACATAACATTATGGAAGGTGATAATTAAAATGAAAGCAAATCAAATTATCCAGATTATGGATGATCGTCAACTCGCTCACTTCATAATTATATTAATATTAAAAATAATATACGTCAAACAACCGATTCGTCTAAATATAGAGCAATCGAGAAGAAACCTTACCTTATTTTTCGTGCTACTATGAGCTTATGAATCGGTAGTGTTCTGTTAACGCGCATGAAGAGAAGGAGGGGAAATATGAATAAAAAAGTTCAGAAAATCTCAGCGAATTTGTGGTTTGATACGCAAGCCGAAGATGCAGCCACGTTCTATACGTCTATCTTTAAAAATTCGAAGATCGGAAGAATAACTCGTCGTGGTAAAGAAGGGTATGAAATTCATGGTATAGCAGAGGGAACGGTAATGACCGTGGAATTTCAATTGGAAGAACAAAAATTCGTAGCGTTAAATGGTGGTCCGCAATTCAAATTCACAGAGGCAATATCTTTTATCGTTAATTGTGATGATCAAGAAGAATTGGACTATTATTGGGAAAGGCTTTCCGAAGGCGGGGATGAAACGGCTCAAGTGTGCGGTTGGCTGAAGGATAAGTACGGCGTGTCGTGGCAAATTATTCCCGCCATACTAACTGAGATGATAAGCGATCCTGACGTAGAAAAATCAGAAAGGGTTATGAAGGCCCTTCTCCAAACAAGTAAAATCGACATAGAAACATTAAAACAGGCGTATGAAGGCTAGGGGTGCTATAGGGATATTTATGCTGCCCAACAACAGATGTGGCTTGGACCCTATTAGAAATAGTGATGAGAAAGAAGAACATGAATTGTAAAATTAAACGTATGGTTTTTAAGGGGCTGTCCAGAAAGTCGATATAACTGACTTTACTGGCAGGCCGCCGTTTCACCCGAAGTACAGCCGGTGCATCGAGAAGCTGATACAGGAACATCTTCCCGCCTTCCTTAATCTAAATGGGTTAAAAAAAGAAGATGGCCAAAAACTTTTCGTTTTCGCCATCTTCTTTACTGTTTTAGGGACCTTTTAGACAGCCCCTTCTACCAGGGGGGACAGGAATGCTTGCCAAATCTCTTATTACTCGTTTTTATATTCCAACATTCTGAGTAGCATTACGACTGCTTCTGCTCGCGTTGTCGTATCGTTCGGGGAGAACTTGTTGTCGCCGCGGCCGCTGACAATACCTAGCTTACGCATTGCTTCGACCGCACCTTTCGCCCAATTTGGAATATCTTCGTCATCGGTAAAGCCGCTTCGTGCATTCGCGTCAAGGGATATCTCTTGCGCTCTTGCGATCATTGACGCCGTCTCCGCGCGAGTGATCGGTGCATCCGGACGCAAACTACCATCCTCGTACCCGCTTACGATACCCGCCTCTACGGCGAGAGCGACCGCTTGTTTGGCCCATGATCCGATCTTAGCCTGATCCTTGAAGGTAAGTGACGTGCCTGATCCCTCCAATTTCAGCGCACCCACCAACATGACCATAAATTCAGCACGGCTAATCGGGTTATCCGGTTTGAACGTTCCATCCGGATATCCGCTCACATGCTTTTGCGCTGCTGCGCGAATAATGGAGCGCTCGCCCCAATGACCGATAATGTCAGTGAACGTTGGCTCCGGCTGTTTAGGTGTTGCTTTGCTACCATCCTTTTTTATATCAACGGCCAGAACAGCAAATTTGGTAAAGTGGTCCACCTGTGCAGTGATCCATTCGTCGTTAATCTGTCCTCCTATCTCTACCCACCTTTTCTTTTCTTCATCATAATAGTAGAGAGCGATTTTCTGATTTTTGCCTACTTTAGCTGGATCGAATTTGATCGATAGTGTGACCGGCTTCTTAAAGTTATTGTTAAAGTTTTTCAAGACTTCAAAGGGTTGACTGACGAGCTGTTCTTGATCGGTTAAGGGGACAGACGTAGCAATCAGCTTTTCGATCGTGATACGCAGTTCTTGTTCAGCAGCCCCATTGGGAGCTTTAATGACGACCTCCCCGCCTAGATGTACTTCCCCGGAACTTCCAACCGGAATCGTAATGGTTCCATTAGTTGATGTAATGACACCAAGATTGTTGCCTGAACCACTACGACCATCACCGCCCAAACCACCTGAACCGCCCGAACCACCGTTGTTGCCTATGTTATTAATCGCAATTGTTTCCACCGCTTTGTTTCCGGCATTGTCCCGCGCATACACCGTGTATGTTCCATTCTTCTTGACCTCAAAGCTGCTGGTAAAGCTGGTTCCACCGCCGGTTGAAAAGTAGGATAGAGGCTGCGCTCCGCTCGCCCACTTCGTCAATTCGAGTCCACTATGCGAGTCATCAATTTTCGCTGTGATTGTAGCGTTCTGATTTGCTGAAGAGGATGTTAAGTGGATAGTGGGCGGCGATTGATCCACATTGAAACTATCCGAATGATAGAGTGATTCATATTCATTCTCATCCTTAAAACGAACATGTAAAACCAAGCTTCCGGTCTCTGAAGATGTAGAAATCGTATCTCCGCTGGAAAATTCTTGCCAGCCGCTGGAATTCGGCTGCTCTTCTGTTTTTGTCCATTGGTAAGCTTGTGTACCAGCAATATATGACACAACCTCTACATCAGTAGAATGAGTTGGCGCCCAGTTTGAATGACCCTTTGGTTGGAAAGATACAGACACGATTTCTTTATATCCGAAATTATGTGAGGAGGCGTAATTGCGGATATTCTCGTAACCGACCATGATCAATGTAGGGTTGCCCATAAACGCTTGTTGATCTATGCTGGTTACAAGAGCCGGAATGGTCACGTTCGTTACATTCTTGCTTTTAAATGCGTTTTCCCCAATGGCAGTTACGATTAAATCAGCATCGCTTACCTTTGAAGGAATGACAATATTCCCTCCGCTTCCCTTATAGGAAACAATGGTCGCCGTCCCATCTTTATTATCTGCGTATTCAAAATCTCCATCGTAACTGACCACAATGGTTTCCACCGCTTCGTTCCCGACATTGTCCCGCGCATATACGGTATATGTTCCGTTATCCGTAACGTTAAAGCTTTTGGTAAAGCTAGTTCCGCCGCCGGCTGAGAAGTAGGATAGAGGCTGTGTTCCGCTTGCCCACTTCGTTAATTGGAGTCCGCTATGCGGATCATCAATGGTAGCTGTTATGGCCACATTCTGATTGGATGGGGAGGATGCTCCCGTGCTTAACTGGATAACGGGCGGCGATTGATCCACATTGAACCTGTTCGAATAATAGAATGATTCATATCCATTCCTATCTTTAAAGCGAACATGCAAAACCAAGCTCCCGGCCTCTGAAGGTGTAGAAATCGTATCTCCGCTTGAAAATTCTTGCCAGCCGCTGGAATTCGGTCTAGCTTCTGCTTTTGTCCATTGGTATGCCTGTATGCCAGTGATATAGGATGACACAACATCCACATCAGTTGAGTGAGATTGCGCCCAGCTTGAATCGCCATTTGGCTGGAAAGATACGGACACGATTTCCTTATAGCCAAATCCTTGTGAGGAAGCGTAATTTTTGATATTCTGGTAACCGACCATGATCGGGGATGAGTTATTGTTAAAAGAATTTGTAGAAATTCTCGTCGATGGTCCTTCGATAATGGCTTCCGTTAGCCTGTTATTCAAAAAAGCAACTTCATCTATGCTGTTTACACGGGCCGGAATGGTCACACTCGTTAATTCGTTATGCGCAAAAGCCAGATAACCTAAGCTGGTTACACTGTCTGGAATGGTCACACTCGCTAATCTGTTATTAGTAAAGGTACCTTCACCTATTTTGGTTACACGATTCGGAATAGTCACGCTTGTTAATTGATTACGAGCAAAAGCATAAGGGCCTAAGCTAGTTAAATCGGCCGGAAGCGTCACGCTCGTTAATCGGTTATCCTCAAAAGCACCATAACCTATCGTGGTTACACTGTCCGGAAGTGTCAGGCTTCCTAACTGGTTTTTTTGAAAAGTACGTTCGCCCATGCTGATTAAATTGCCCAGAATGGTGACGTTCGTTAATTGGTTTTCGCTAAACGCATATCCACCTATGTGGGTTACACTGTCTGGAATGGTCACGCTCGTTAATTGATTAATCGAAAAAGCATGATCATGTATGGTGATTACGCTGTCCGGAATGGTCACGCTCGTTACATTCCTTCGAGAAAAAGCGCGAGTCCCTATTTCAGTCACTGTCAAATCGCTAGAAGGGCCCACCTTTGAAGGAATGACAACATCCCCTCCGCTTCCATTATAAAAAGTAATCTTTGCCGTTCCATTACTGTTCTCCGTGTACGTAAAATCCCCATGTGTTGCCGCCTTCGCTTCGCGCATGCCCGTTCCCGACCAAATACCAAGCAAAAGCACCATTAGTACTGCAGACCATGCTGCTATTTTGCACCCTTTACTGCCACCTTTTTTCACTCTGAATCTCACTCCTCCAATTTCATTACTAGTAGAATTGGCCCTCAGAAGCAGGACAGCTCCGGAAGAACGCAAAGTCGCTAACTATGTCACAAATAGCAAGAACGTAAAATCTATATCAATTTTCTGCTTCATTATATCAATTCATTCGTATGCATAAAGAAAGTTAAAGAAAACTTTAACATCATAGAAGATGGACACGCAGCATAAAAAAGAGGCTCGCGTTCGAGCCTCTTACCCTGTTGTGAACCTATAACCGATGCCTCGTACCGTAACGATCCATTTAGGATCAGACGGGTCGGATTCTATCTTCTTGCGGAGATTGCTGATATGAACTGCCACTGTTCTTGTATCTTCTAAGTAGTTCGTGCCCCAAATCTGTTGAAGCAGCGTCGAAGAATCAATAATCTGATTAGGCGATTGCGCCATATGGGCCAGTAAGCCGAATTCTTTCTTGGACAGCTCTACGAATTGACCATCCAGATAAACATTCTGCGTGACAAAATCGAGCGTCATCCCGGGAAACTCCAAATACCGATCTGTGGCGATAGCGGACGTACGTCGCAGGTGCGCCTTGATTTTGGCAATCAACACTTTCGGACTGATCGGTTTCGTCACGTAGTCGTCTCCACCATCGGTCAGTGCACGGATTTTCACTTCGTCTTCCTGTCTGCTGCTCAGAAAAATAATGACTGCGCTCGTCACGTTGCGCACCGTCTGGCACCACTGTATGCCGTTCTCATTAGTCAGCATAATATCGAGCACAATCAAATCCGGTCTGAATTTTTCAACAAGCTTACTTGCTGCGTCGCAGTTGTGGGCTGCGGCAACCTGAAACCCTTCATTCTCGCAATACGCTCGAATTATTTCACAGAGGTGAAGATCATCGTCTACAATGAGTATTTTGCTATGTTTCATCGTGTTCACCCGCCTTGCTCCATTTCATTGGTCATGACCGGCAAAGCAATAAAAAAGGAGCTTTCAGCTTTGCCTGTGCTTTCTGCCCATATTTTCCCTTCGTGAGCTTCGACGATTTCCTTGGCAATTGCCAGGCCTAAGCCGCTCCCCATCGAAGTTTGCTCAAACCCAGAAGGATAATGTTTGTAATTTCGTTCGAAGATGCGCTCCAGATGCTCTGGTTGGATGCCGCTTCCTGTGTTCTTCATTTCGATCACCGCATACTTAGCCCCATCTATCTCCCAAAAGGATAATGATAACGCAATCATTCCTCTGCGCGGCGTAAATTTCAACGCGTTAGTCATTACATTGGACAACGCTTGCTCATATCGAAGTGGGTCCGCATACACGTGCAAAGAAGTGTCTTCGTGATCGGGGGGCAGTGAAATGGTCAGTTTCCCATTTAGTTCCGCATCTTTAATAACCCATTCATATTGCTGCCAAAATTCGCGGATAAACGATTGCATTGGTACCGCGCGCATTGCAAAAGAAATTTGACTCGTCTCCAGATGCGACAGGAATGAGAGGTCCTCTATCATACGGTTAAGCCATACCGTCTTGTCGTAAACAAATTTTAAGTAGGTCTGGGATTTTTCTGGCTTTACGTTATCCTGCACTGCTTCGACATAACCGAGCATCGTAGAAAGCGGAGCTTTCAAATCGTGCGTAATATAGGATAACAATTTCTTGCGCCCTTCCTCCGAACGCAGCAATTGATCGTAGGCTTGTCTGAGGCTTTCGTTCGAAGCTGACAATTCGTTCGTGCGTTCCAATACGATTCGCTCTAGATTTTGATTGACATGGAATAAATTGTCGTTAGCCGCGGCCAGCTCCAGCGCCGCCTTTTCCTCGTTCTCGGCCGCCTTGGCAAACCTGGTTGACAATAAATACATCTGTGCAAACGTAAAGATCAGAAGTCCCCAAGTGGACGAATTTCCGAGCAGAAGCTTTTCATTGTAATAGAGAAAATCGTTGATCACGGATGCAAATGTAATTACGGAGACTGTCAAAAAAATGGCTGCTCCTTCTTTTTTTTGCATGGTAGCTTTGCACAGAGCATAAAGAAAATAGATCAAGTGAACAACAATAATGACTTCGTATGCTAGCAGCGTGTGTGTATAGATGCGAGCTGGCGCGACGACAACAATCAGACAGAAAATGGTCGCTAGCCAGCGCGAAGCTATCTGGAACCAGGAAGGTACTTCTTTGAATAAATGATAGAAATACATGGTGAAAATATACGTTCCGCTATATAGCGCCAGATACTCGATTTTAATCTGAACGCCCCATGGAAAACTCGGAAACCATTTCGTTAGAATCAGCTCTCCGACAAGCAATGAGCGAATGGCCCAGATGATGGAGAACAATCCGAAGTATAGCATTGCTTTGTCTTTCCGACGTTGCATATACAGCATGAGATGGTACGCGCCAATGATGAGCAAGCTTGCTGTTACGAACATCTCAAAGGCGATTTTTAAGTTCGTGCTTGTCGTCATTGCATCGCTGTCGCCGAGCTCAATATATTTGGTAATACCGCCCCTTAAATGATGAAAGTTAGCCACCTGCATCACTAGTTCAACTTGATCTTTTTCTGGCTGGAAATAAATCTGCTTAGTAGCTAGGCTCGGTACAGTGTTACTTCGATCCGTCCCTACTTGACCTACTTCGGTATACAATTTACCGTTGATCCACAGCTTATACGAATGAAATATCGTAGGGATTCTTAGGACGAGGTTTTTTTCCATATCCTGTTCGCGAATATGCAGCATTAAACGAAATGTCGCATACCCGTCGCCAGTCAGATGCTGCCCTTCCCAAACATATCCGTTCCAAGAGTGCGGCAATGCAATCAAATGCTTGGTTTTCAGCGGATGCTCCTGCCCAAATTCGGCAGGAGTAAGGAAAACCTTCCAGTAAAATTCCCATTCTCCCTGAAGCATTACTGATTGCTCGGATAAGTCTCTTTCTCGCAAATCAAGAGCCCCGTCTTTAGCGGCTGTTGTTACAGATGCTGGTTCACTGCATCCAGATAAACATAGCATCAAACCAAAGATGATCCCTAAGTTGATGATGCTAAGCCTAATCTTTGAAATACTCAACACCTCTTCTTTATTCATTTCGTTTTCGAAATAAGTTACGTCATCATTCACAGCTATTTTTTATAGATACAATAATTTCACTATATTATCCTTAAATCTGGTTCTTTGTGTACACTAAAAATTCTACATTTTATCTGATTCCCCTGCTTTCGGCTCAGAATGACAAAGGCTTTAGAGTCTAGCCATCGAAAATATTTGTCTTTTATTTATGGCAAAAGATAACGGAAACTGGAACTATCCCCTTGTTGTAGCAGCGGGATTTGGGATCTTCTGTCTAGATTGTCTATCACAAAGAAAAATGTTAAAGCAGGCGTATGAGGGGTAGGTTGCGCTATAGGGATATTTATGCTGCCCTACAACAATTGCAAATTACATGTATGGTTTTTAAGAGTGGGTCCTTTGATCTCACTCTTTTTGCGTTTAACGTTTCATTAATAAACTCCAATACCTGTGTTAACGCCCATAACAAATGATCATTGCACCCATATAGTAAAAGATGGATATCTAATTTGGGAAGGAGAAAAAGCATGGCGACCGAAAGCATTACCACATTAACGAGTTCGCCCAATCCTTCTGCATATGGTCAGTCCGTGACTTTTACGGCCACAGTAGTAAGTGTTCCTCCAGGCTTAGGAACACCAACGGGGACGGTTACGTTTACGGAAGGAGCTACCGTTTTAGGAACGGCTTCGTTAGATGGCGGCGGCACAGCAGCGTTAACGACGAACGGATTGAGCGCAGGTACACACCAGATTACAGCTATCTATTCAGGCGATGCTAATTTTCAGGGAAGCGCATCAGCACCTGTGAGCCAGATCGTCAATCAAGCCAGCACGACGACCACGTTAACGAGTTCGCCCAATCCCTCTGCATATGGTCAGCCTGTAACCTTTACAGCCACGGTAGTAAGTGTTCCCCCGGGCTTAGGAACACCAACGGGCACGGTTACGTTTACGGAAGGAGCTACCGTTTTAGGAACGGCTTCGTTAGATGGCGACGGCACAGCAGCGTTAACGACGAACGGATTGAGCGCAGGTACACACCAGATTACAGCTATCTATTCAGGCGATGCCAATTTTCAGGGGAGTACATCAGCACCTGTGGATCAGGTCGTCAATCCAATGAGCTGCCTTTTACAAGCAAGCTGTTTTCTATCGGATGAAAATGGTCGCCCCTTAGATCCACTGGCTAAAGGATCGATTGTATGCGGTGAAATTTTGCAGAAGGATGGACGTAAGGAGATACCAATCGTTTTGCCAAATGGAGAAAGAATCACCCTGCAAAAGGTGACAATCAGGAAGAAAGGGTTTGTTGTTGTACAAATTACGAGTGCAACCACTATGCAGCGCACGCAGCCCATCCCGTTTCACATAGTGGAAACATTTCTCCTCTGTGTCCCTCCCAAAACAAATATTCATTGCGAGATCACAAGTTTTGAATGCGAAGTAAACTTCTGGTGTGACACGCATCAAAATATTCAGCAGTTCCATATAGCTTTAACCTTATGTCAGTCTGTAGAAGTTGAGGGGAAAGTCACACTCATGGTGGAAGGTATAGACTGTCAGCCTCGTGAAGAATTATTCTCGTCCTGTTCCTCACCACATATCCCTTCTTCTATACGTAGTACAGCCTCAAGTCAGAATAACGAACAAGAAATGGTCTGTGTACAGAGTACAAAAATCTATGACTGGGTTACTCGACCCGTTAACAGTACGATAAGTATCCCGTTTGATCAAGTGAAATGGATGTAGCTTCAAGTAAGACGAGGACACGCGTATATTTTTGTATGCATGTATCTTTGTCCCTTTCCTTCTATCCTCCTCTAGCATTGTATAACGTAGGGGGAGGTGATCGTATATGGCAGGAAAATCAAAGAATTTCAAAGCCAAACTGAAGCAATCCCGAAGTTCTGTTAGGCGTGTTACACAGCTTGAACGCTTTTCTTTAAGTGGTGATATTGGTGGAGAACGGTCATTTAGCATTTCTGGCCGGAGGAATCGAAGTGTACAAGTGATCACAGTTGGTGTAATTTCATCGGCAAGCTTGGTGCTTAAAGGTGCTCGCTTTAATTTTCAAAACAGAAACATGCGGCTGCGCGTGCAGGTAAGAGGATCTAGAGCTTTTTGGCAGTCAACATCCAATAAACAGGATTTCCCTAATTTAAACCGGGTTCTGTTTACTGAATCGGCTGAAGCTAGAGGCGTAGAACTCGTTGTTTCTGTGGTTAATGTCAGCGGAAATCGTGCGGTACTTTGTCCGCAAGATGGATGGTGGCTTGATTTTGCCCTTAACAAAAGATCATAAAGGCAATCAAGAGGAACGCTCTCAGTAGGGGAGCGTTCTTTTTTAATGAGGAGGATAAAACACGAAGAAAAGAGTATACTCAATAACGAGAATAACCGATAAAGGAGCAGAAAAAATGAAAAAAAATAACGTGGTGCTACTTACGGGTTCAGCGACCGGCTTAGGTCGTGCGGTAGCGATTAAACTAGCGGAACAAGGTTATACGCTTTCATTGGTAGATTTTAATGAAGCGGCCGGACAGGAAACCCTCTCGATCGTGAAAGAAAAAGGTGCGGAGGCTATTTTTGTGAAGGCGGATGTATCGCAGGAAGCCGACGTACAAGCGTATGTAGAGAAGACGGTACAGCAATTCGGCACGATCAATTATTTTGTGAACAATGCCGGAATTATGATTCCGATGCGGCTTTTACATGAGTATGATGTCAATGAGTTTGATCGTGTCGTAGGGGTTAATTTTAAGGGAGTATTCCTCGGCTTAAAGTATGTGATTCCGATTATGCTGGAGAATGGTGGCGGAAATATCGTCAATACCGCGTCCTCAAACAGCTTCAAGCCGACTGCGTACAATGGGCTTTACTCCGCTACGAAGCACGCGGTCGCTGCCTTAACAAAATCAATCGGACAAGACTATCAGGATGTGAACATTCATGCTGTTGGTGTTGCGCCGAATATGATGAAAACAAGCATTGGCGCACAAGCAGTGACTTCGCTTACTGAGGAACGGATGGCAAAAATGATGGCAAGCACAGGGCCGAATATCCCGGCTACCGCTGAAGAAATAGCGGACGTAGTTATTTTCGCATTAACGACAGGCGCAGCGATGTTAAACGGAACCATTGTAAATTGTTCCGGTGGTGAAATTTTTCAATAGTACTACATACGTGTAACGCTCAATAAACAGGCTGGTGTCAAGAAAGACACCAGCCTGTTTGGCTTTATGCACGAATTATTTTACAGACGATACGCGCAGTTGCTCATTTGCCTTTAGAATATTCACGACAGCTTGCAACGGTTTCTTGCTACCTTTTCCACTAAGGAATGATCTTGGTGGGAACATGTCAGTACCTCCTTTCTTAGTTTGGTAACAAATGGTTTGTATTAACATTATATGTTATCCTATGTGACCATTTCAGTAGTTTTAATCACATTTTACGTAAATAGTGCACCAATTTCTTGAAATCCGCGGCATAAATATTTTCTGTTCCGTGATAGCCCTCATGTTGCCCAATGACAGAAGCGAACTTGGAGTACAGCCGATTTAAGTAGGCGTTCTCGATTTGAGCATAAAAGTGCAGTTGCTTGACATGGCTGTTCTCTTCAGCGATTTGGCCGACGAGTTCACCAAATCCATGGAAAAAGAGGCGGCTGCTGCGGTATTCCTTGGTTATAATCACGGAGTTTATAAAAGCAATCTCACCCTGGGGGTCAGGCTGATAATCGGGAGTGACATATTTGTAGTGTCCCCAACCAATCATATTGCTGTTGGTATCTTCAATCAATACAATGTGGGAATCATGAATCGATTCGAGAATATGAAATATGGTATCACTTAGAGAAAAACGTCTGTCAAAATCTGTGCGGTGGCGGATAAAAAACAGCGTGAATTGCGCATAATCCTCATCGCTTACACAGCGTCGTAATTGTGCAGACATACGATATATAGGCACCTCCTAGTTTCTTCGCTCCTGTAACGTCTCCCTGACGCGAGTATTGATATCGGGATATTTGGACAGGATGTAGTGCAGTACTTTCCGTTGCAGGGTAAGGAATACGCATGGCGTCATTGTTGTAACTGTGGCCGTCCGTGGAACATTCTCCAGCAAGGCAATCTCTCCAAAATGATCTCCGTCCTCCAGTACGGCAAGTCGGATTCGCCCCGTATCAGCCTCTGGCGATACTTTCGTAATCTCTACTTTTCCCCGCACAATAAGGTAGAACGTCTCACCAGGTTCTCCTTCATGGATAATAGGCTGTCCGGCAGTGAAAGTTTCAGTATGAAAGAGCTGCGTGATTTCTTGTAACACATCAAGATCAATACCACGGAAAAAAGGAAGTCGGGCCAGGCGTTCATCATTAATGGCCGCCTCCTGACCGCTGTGGGATAGTGATAACCCGCTCTGTTTATCCCATAGCTGCTTATAAAATCCATCTTTTTCAAGCAATTGTTGATGATGGCCGCTCTCTATCAACTCTCCTTGATCGAATACGAAGATATGATCTACGCCGGTAATGGAAGCCAGGCGGTGGGTGACGGTAATAACAGTGCGCTCATGTGATAGCTTTCCGAATGTCTCGTTAATCGCTGCCTCCGAGATTGGATCGAGGGCAGAAGTCGCTTCATCTAGGAGCAGAATGGGCGGATCACGTAAAATAGCACGGGCAATGGCAAGGCGCTGCCGCTGTCCGCCAGAGAAGTTGCTTCCTTCATCCAGCACCTGTGTCTCATACCCATCCGCTAGATTGCAGATATAGTCATGGATCTCTGCTTTCTTTGCAGCAGCAACGACTTCATCCAATGAAGCATTCGGCTTACCGATTCTGATATTCTCCAGCAGCGTCCCATGAAATAGGAAATTATCCTGAAATACGACACCGATCTGTTCTCGGTACAATCCCCGATCCAATGCCTGGAAACTGACGCCGTTAATACGAATATGCCCATCATCAGGCGCATAGAAGCCGAGCAGCATCTGGACCATGGTGCTTTTTCCAGAGCCGCTAGAACCGACAAATGCTGCCGTTGTACCAGCAGGAATACGTAGACTGACCTGCTTTAAGGCCGGCTGCTTTTGGTCATAGCTGAACGTCACATGATCCATGTCAATCGTAAGCTTTCGCTGCTCTATCCCAGGGAAGATAGAGTTGCCCGTCTCTTCTCTAGGTTGATCCAACAGGTTCCTAATTCGCTCCATGCTGACAAGTGCTTCCGTAAAAGCAGGAATGGTAAAGGTCAGATTAAACACAGAGTTGCCCATGGACGTATACATGGTGAAGAAGGCGACAAGCGAGCCGATTGTAATATGCCCTTTTAAGGCTAAATACGAGCCGAATCCGATGATGGTAAAGTTAATAAGCAGCAGGCTTACCATCGGAATGCGTTCTAGTTTCGCATTCATCACATTTTTGTTGTAGCTGCTGCGAAATAAGGACGAGAGCCGGATATTGAATTTCTCGATCATGGCCGATTGCAGGTTGAAGCCCTTGATGACTTTCTGTGCCTTAATGTTTTCCTGCACATCACTTGTCATCGAGGCAAGCTGCTCTTTATATATGCTATTGACTGATTGGGCGCGTCGGCCAAGCAAATAAGGACCGGTAAAAATCACGATCGCACCTATCAGAATGAAGACAGCCATACTCCATTGAAGATAAAACAGCACCACGGTACTGATGATCACGACGGACAACGATTGGATGCCCGTGGTAAGAATCACTGTCATGGCGCCTTCAATTGCAGGCAGATCCACAGAAAAATAAGTGATGAAGTCGCCGGAGCGGGATTTTTGAAAAGAACCGATGTGTAGGTGCTGAATCTGCGCGAATAATTTCCTTCGTAAGTCGGTTTGCACACGAGCATTCAACTTGGCTAGTATATAGTCGCTTACAATACCGGCACTAAGACAAAAAAGTCCGACAATAACCAAAATCTGTAGAATGAGAAAAAAGGCATCCATATCCCGTGGTTCAATCGCTTTATCGATAATGAATTTAAAGCTAAGCGGAGCGAGTGAAATGAAGGCAAGGTCAAGCAGCAAGGTGAGAAAAAACAGAGATGTCAGCAGCTTATAGGGACGTAGATAGCTCAGCAGATTCTTTATGACGGTTACCATGAAAACGCCTCCTCCACCTTGTCAAAAACTCGCTTCATGACGAAACTTTGCTGCATAGGTGCGCCAGGCTGAGAAGGAGGCATGATATTCATCAATTGTGCCAAAGGCAGTTTCCGAAGAGGAAACTTTTTGTGCTATTTTAGTGAAAAGCTGACGCAGGTAGGCATCTGCCGGCGCCCAGAAGTGAAATTCTGTAACTTCTTGGTCTAACTGGGCGAGATATTGCGTCAAGAACTGAAGGCCTTTAAGGAAGACCGTCGTTCCGTGATATTCTTCCTGTAGAAATACAATTTGCATTTGTATAATATGTGTATCTTCGTAGTCGTTCTCGCCGGTTCCATATATGTATCCAAATGCCCCGATTACCTCATGTTCTTCATTAAAACAAAGAAAAGATTCTCTCTCCATGAGAATGGGGCTGGCTATAAAGCTGAGTGCTACGGGGAATGAGTAAGGCAAATGCAGTTGGTTGTAATGCTCAAGCAAAAATTCGAGATACTTTTGCTGATACATTGCGGAAGAACAAATAGAAAAATAATAACTCATAGCGCTGCCTGCTCCCTTGTTTATTCTTTACAATGTAATTATATACGCAGAGACAATAGAAAGTCTGTAGTTGTAATTACAAAAGTGGAGCGATGTTGAATGATTTAGAGGCACCTACGCCATGTGCTGCGGTATCTACAATTCGCGATGCTTATATGGAAAGCCTTGCTGTGTCTTTACAGCAGGGCTTTTTGGGTTTGGACTGTGCGTGTGCGATTCATACGAAAGAAAGAGGATATCCTTAAGAAAGTCTTAAGGATTGTACGCATGGAATGTTAAGAATTGCAGCGTACACTGTGGATAGAAAGTCCCGCGGGACCGCACATGCTATACTTTGGAGGGGAGCGTGAAAAGAGATGAATGATTATACAGTACTTGTTGTTGATGACGAAAAAGAAATCCGTGATGCGATTGAAATTTACTTAAAAAATGAAGGCATGACCGTGATCAAAGCACAGGATGGCATCGAAGCGATTGAAAAATTGAACGAACACACCATTCACCTCATCATTTTGGATATGATGATGCCGCGTCTGGATGGCATCGCCACCACATTTAAGATACGTGAGGAAAAAAACATTCCCATCATCATTCTCAGTGCAAAAAGTGAGGATATTGATAAAATTCTCGGCCTTCAGGTTGGCGCAGACGATTATGTCACAAAGCCCTTCAATCCGCTGGAGCTGATCGCCCGGGTGAAATCTCAGCTGCGCAGGTATGTGACGCTTGGTACATATGAAGGCACAGAGAAAGTCATTCAATGCAACGGACTGGCAGTGGACCCGTCCGCCAAGGAAGTAACGGTTGACGGAGAGCCTGTGAAATTAACGCCGACAGAATATAAGATCGTCGAATTGCTGATCCGAAATGCGGGACGGGTGTTTTCGATCAACGAGATTTATGAGCGGGTGTGGAACGAGCCCGGCTTTAATGCCGAGAATACGGTGGCTGTTCATATCCGTAAGATTCGGGAAAAAATTGAAATCAATCCGAAACAGCCAAGATACGTAAAGGTGGTGTGGGGAATTGGATACAAAATCGAAAAATAGATGGCTTTTTATCATCTGGATTCTGTTATTTACATTCGGGATCAGCGGCATTCTTACCGTACTGTTTAGCGGGCAGGAATACATAAAAAAGGATTATTTTCATACGCCGCAGTTTGAAGGCCAGATGAACCAATTTGTGGAGAATCTAAAGCGGTATGAGTTGGCTCCCGTCAATAAGGAAGAACTGATAAAGCAGATTACCGTTACAGAAGAGGAAATCAATGAGCACCGGTACCGCTACGGCGATCTGACGACCCAAATCTCGAACATAAAAAGTCAGTATGAGCAGAAGGTTCAGGAGGCAGTGGCCGCCAATAACCAGGAGCTAATTGTGGCCTATGCGGCGGATCGGGATCGAAAAATTGCCGACATTACAAACAACTTTAAAAGTGATGACTATGTTCGCCCCAAGGTTGTCAAAGAAAAAGAACAGAAGATTGAGCAGCATGTCCGTGAGATGGAGAGGGATCGTCCAGAATTTGTAAAGGAGAAAAGCCTGTTTACCTATTATCTAAAGGACACAACGACAGGAAAAATTTATACGAATCTAAATCTGGCTCAAGGCGAGTCTGCCGATAAGTATATAAATGATAACAAGATGTTCCTCATCCGAACGTACCCTTCTCAAAAATACGATGAAATTTTAACAGAGTATGAGGCTTGGATTGAAAACGGTGAGAAAAGGGTTTCGCCAATAAAATATGATGAAGTGGCAACAGCGACACATGAGGTTCAGTTTGAAAACGGTGAGACAGTAATGTCACCGGTAAGATCAGAAAAAAAGTTTGAAGGAAAAATTGCGCTGTCCAAATCCATTCCGTCAACAAATCAGTTTATGATGGATTACCGTGATTACCGACAGAAACAACTCTTTTTGCTTGTGTACGGAATTAGCAGTATCCCTGCCCTTTTCCTTGCCTATTTTATAAACCGAAGAACGCCTGTGCTCAAGCTGATTGCAACGGAGAGATGGCAGCCTTATTATCATCATGTTCCAAAAGACGTAGCGGCCATTGCCCTGCTGGGAACCGTGCTTGTTACCCTGTTTTTTCTAGTCGTGAATACGAATATATATAATATGCATATCTACCAAGATGTGTATAGCTTTGCTATTGATAAAACGACCATGTTACTGATTATAGCCTGCTTGGTTGCGCTTGCGCTGATTCAATGGAAATTCTGGCGGGAGAGAACAAAGGAGGCGGCAATCTGGCAGGAGGACTGGCAGAGATCCCTGACTTACCGAGTATATAAAGGCATGCGAGACGCCTTTATGCTTCGTAGTCTTGGAGTGCAGCTTTTCCTTCTGTTAGGGGTTGTCTTTGCTGCGGGCTTTGGCGCAGGCATCGTTCTGCTCGAAAATGAACTAATTATTGTATATGCTCCATTATTTGTTGTCGTATGCCTGCCTACACTTTTTCTGATTATAAAAAGCGTGGGATATTTCAACCAGATTGTGGTGAACACCAACGGTCTGGCGCAGGGAAGGATGGAGTCGGATATACCGGTTACAGGGAAATCTACTCTGTCTGTGCTCGCAGGCAATGTGAATACGTTAAAGCACGGCATCAAGGTCTCACAGAAGGAACAGGCGAAAAGTGAGCGGCTGAAAACCGAACTGATTACAAACGTAAGCCATGACTTGCGCACCCCGTTAACCTCGATCATTACGTATACCGAACTGCTCAAGACGGCGGATGCGTCGAGCGAGGAGCATGCTGCCTATATTGAGATCATTGACCGAAAATCCAAACGGTTAAAGGTATTGATTGACGATTTGTTTGAGGCGTCGAAAATGGCGAGCGGAAACATTGAGCTGATGAAGGAAAAGGTTGATATTGTGCAGCTTTTGCAGCAGGCGCTTGCTGAATATAACGAAAGCATCGGAGAATCGACGCTGCAGTTCCGTGTTACAAACCCGGATGCTCCTGTCTATGCAGTGGTAGATGGACAAAAGCTGTGGCGGGTATTCGATAACCTGATCGGCAACATTCTCAAATATTCATTGGAGAACACACGAGTCTATATTGCTGTAAAAATAGTACAGAATGAAGCTGTGATCACGTTTAAAAATGTGACCAAATATGAACTGAGTGAAGATATTGACGAACTATTTGAGCGTTTTAAGCGCGGCGATACATCGCGTCATACAGAAGGCTCCGGATTAGGGCTTGCGATTGCGAAATCCATTATGGACCTCCATCAAGGTGGGATGGATATTGAGGTGGACGGTGATTTGTTTAAAGTAACAGTCTCCCTTCCTATTGTTTAAGACATGGAAAAATTAAACATACGAAGCAGCGCGGCAGGTTTTTCATCCTGCGGTGCTGCTTTTTTTATTTCAAATTATATTTTACAAAATGACATATATATATTGCAAAAAGACGCATATCATATATAATGAGTATAAGAAAAGGAAAAAAAGAACAGCAGGAGGGTGAAGGAAATGGCTTGGTTTACAAGCAAGAAACGGATAGAGGATGAGCGAATTGTCCAGCTACAGAATGTGATTTATCGGGAGATGTATCTGATCGTATTGGTTCTCTGTCTGTTGTCGATTGCAGTGAAATTTTATATGCATGGGATCGATGTGAAGCAGGTCGCGATCGAATTTCTCATTTTAATCGTTCAAGGGCTATACTATATGGGTAGAGCGATGAGCCTTGGAATTATATCAGATGAGATTGAGGTACATGATCGCACAAGCAGTGTTCCGATGAGCAAAAAGAACTTACGGACTGGCCTGGGAACCGGTGTTGCGATTGCGCTGATCTTTGGCGTTCGCAGCGCGGTAGTATATGGAGATACGCTGTCTACGCAGTTGGGGTACTTCGCCACGGTATTCTTTGCTTCTTTCATGATCTATGTTCCGCTGTTTTTTGTTGTGATTATGATCTTTCATTATGCAGCAAAGAAGGCGGGACAGAAGTCAGCTGAAGATGATGAGGATGAATAGGGTGGAGAAATGGGTGGTATCGTATGAAAAATATTAGGCTCAAGATGGCGAGGGTAGAAAAGGATTTGTCGCAGGAGGAACTGGCTAAGCTGGTCGGGGTATCACGTCAGACGATTGGTTTAATCGAATTAGGAAAGTATAATCCGACTCTGAGTTTATGTGTGGCAATATGCAAGACTTTATCTAAAACGCTAGATGATTTATTCTGGGAAGAGTAATGAAAGAAGCACAGGGAGTTCTTTATGAGAATTAATAAATTTATTAGTGAAACAGGAATATGTTCGCGGCGCGAAGCGGACAAATGGATTGAGGCCAAGCGAGTAACGATTAACGGCGTCGTTGCGGAGCTTGGCAGCACGGCGGAGCCGGGGGATGATGTACGGATCGATGGCCGTCCGATCGGCAGCAAAAAGCAGCCGGTCTACATCGTGTTGAATAAGCCGGTCGGCATTACATGTACGACCGAGCGGCATGTGAAAGGAAACATCGTAGACTTCGTTAATCATCCGGAGCGGATTTTTCCGATTGGCAGGCTGGACAAAGACTCGCAGGGGCTGATTCTCCTGACGAATGATGGAGATATTGTGAACCGCATTCTGCGGGCGGAAAATAACCACGAAAAGGAATACATCGTAACGGTAAATAAGCCGATCACCGATTCGTTCATCAAAGGGATGTCGAGTGGTGTCCGTATCCTGAATACGAAGACGAAGCCGTGCAAAATCACCCGGATCAGCGACCGGGTGTTTCGAATTATTCTTACGCAGGGACTGAATCGGCAAATTCGCCGCATGTGCCAGGTTTTTGGCTATCATGTGATGAAGCTGCAGCGTATTCGCATTATGAACATTAAGCTGGACGGACTTAAAATCGGGCAGTGGCGGAATCTAACCCGCCAGGAGTTTAAAGAGCTAATGAAGGACTTATAACAAACCCGAGGGAGAAGAGGATTCTATTTCCTTTATATTACATGTATAATATTTACATATGAATATAAAGGAGAGGAAGAAGTGAAACGAGCAGGCGTACTGCTTTTATATGCTGTATGTTTCAGCCTCATCTTTTACGCTGGCTATGCGTATTGGTATTACTTGCGGGCAATGATGCAGCAAACGCTTGAAAGAATGCCCTTTTTTATCTTTTCTGTTACATTCCCCTTCTTTTTAGGAATGATGGCCTCCATTCCGTATGTGATAAAGGAGAAGAGGCGGTTCGGAAGGTGGCGCTATGACTGGCTGAAGCTGCTTATTTTTGGCCTGCCTGCGTTTTATGTGAGCTCCTTCTATGTACTTGCCATGTATACAGCACAGTATGAGAAGCTAAATCTGGTCTTGTTCCCTGCGGTATTTGATCTGTTCATGCAGCCTTCTGTATCGGGCATTGCCTCCTTTATCCTGGGCTGTGTTGTTGTGCAGTGCTTCTATAAAGCTGAGCTACAAATGACGGTGAATCAATAGGGAGGGTGTGCGTCATAAATAAAGGGGTATGGTGGCTTGCGGTGCTTCTTGCTTGCTCTCTAGGGCTCAAATAATGGTGTACATATGGCTGCGTTAGATGCAGAGGTGATGAAGAATGCCGAGCATGTTGCGATCAAGTTTGAGAGAAAGATTCGGAACAGGTTGTAAGATTGCACCGATGGAGGCGCAATCTTTTTTATTTTGGTTTGATGAATGTTTGGATAGATTAGAAGTTGGAAATGGATAGTATCATGATCAATGGTAAAATAGAGGAATACGTAGCTGGCAGATCGAGAGGTGAAACAATGACAGAAGCATCTTTTTTTATCACAAAGGAAATGGTAAGGCGATGGTGTAGCTCTAATGCGATGTATCAGCGTGGCTTATCCTATTATCAGCATGGCAGGGTGAGTCAGCTTACATTTCACCCGTCGCAGCGCGGCTGGCATGCGGTGGTTACCGGAAGTGAAGACTATGATGTTGAGATCAGTATGGGGAGCAGAGAAATTGATGCATGGTGTGAATGTCCGGCTTATGATACATACAGATCGTGCAAGCATATTGTTGCTGTTCTTCTAGAAATCCAGGAACGACAGGATGAAGAAGAAATAGTAGTATCACCAACATTGAAGACACAAAAAGACAGCAGAAATCAGCGGATAAATAGTTGGGATGACTATAAATACGAGCAAGCAGCACAGCTTATCGATACAGTAATGAACCGGGTCAAGCCCGCAAGTGAAGAGAAACAAATCCATGGGAAGCAGCCAGTGGCGATAGAATATATATGTAAGGTGCATATGCCTGTTTCTACAGGACCAAGACTGCTTGCTATTGAGCTAAAAGTAGGGACGCAGCGAACCTATGTGGTAAAAAGTATGGAAGAATTCTTGCGTAGTGTGATAGAAGGGGATTCCTATTATTTTACAGTCAAGTTCTCTTTCGATCCGTCTGAACACTATCTTCTAGCAGAAGATCTAGAGGTAATGAAGCTCCTGAAGGAAATCATCAGCAATGAAGCGTTTTTTCGCGTACAGCAGAGTTATTATTGGGGAAGCCGGAATGACCGTTCCCTGCTTATTCCGCCTATGATTGTAGATCGGCTTTTTTCGAAACTGAATGGAAGAGCAATATCCTTTGAGGAATATACGGATGTACGCTTTGAGATTGATCCGAAGGAAAATCAGCTTCCGCTTACATTCCGTTTGGAAAAAGGATCAGGTGAGGAGTTTAAGCTTGATGTGTCTGATCTAAAGACAATCGTATTCTTTGAATCGTACGGATGGTTTTTCCAGGATGGAGTTTTCTATAAATTATCTGATGCGCAGAAGGATATGATGAGTAAGTTTGTTCCTATGCTGCGTTCTATGGAAGGTGCTTCTCTTCCGGTTGCTCAGAAGCAGATGGAAACCTTCATCTCCTATGTAGTGCCGGGATTGAAGAAGATCGGCCAGGTAGAGGTGGCAGAGCAAGTATCGGATCGCATCATCAGTCCACCGCTACAGGCAAAAATGTTTATTGATCATGAAGAAGAGCGGATGTTTGCCAAAATTGAATATCATTATGGAGATATTGTGATTGATCCGTTTCGCCCGGATGCATCCAATAGTTTTTCACGGGGAATTATTTTGATGCGAGAGATGGAAAAAGAGCAGGGCATTATGAAAATATTTGAGAGTACATCCTTCAAATATAACGGCAAAGAATGCTATATCGAAGGAGATCAAGAGATTTACGACTTCTTGTTTGCTACATTGCCGAGTCTTGCGCCTCAAGTGGAATTGTATATGAGCGGCTCAGCCCAATCCTTGACACTGTTCAGACACCATGCGCCTTCCACAAAAATCGATGTAGATTCGGGAGGGAATTTGCTAGAGATTAGCTTTGACATGGATGAAATTAATCAGGAGGAAGTCAAAGAGATCCTGCAGTCGGTTGTGGAGAAGAAGAGCTATCATAGACTGTCTAACGGAGCCTTCGTATCATTGGAGAATGATGCTTTTCGAACGATTACCCACCTGTTTACCGAATTACAGGTCAACAAGTCTCAAATCAAAGAGGGAACCCTGCAGCTTCCTGTGTACCGCAGCCTACAGATTGATGGGATTATTAGCAAGACAGATACGTATTCAGCCAGTCTCGGGAAGAATTTTCGCCGTCTTATTCAAGAACTAAAGAACCCGGACATGATTGATTTTTCCGTACCTGCGTCGTTGCATGCTAAGCTGCGGGATTATCAGCATTTTGGCTTTCAGTGGCTTAAGACACTGGCCCATTACCGTCTGGGCGGCATACTTGCCGATGATATGGGTCTTGGGAAGACGCTGCAAACCATTGCCTATCTGCTCTCGGAAAAAGAAGAAGCGAAAGAAGGGAAGCGGAAGTCACTCATCGTCGTACCTGCATCGCTTGTGTACAACTGGAAGCTTGAATGTGAGAAGTTCGCGCCGGATTTGGAAGTAGCCGTCGTGTATGGTACACGGGAGGAGCGTATGGAGTGTTTTCGTAAAGGTGAGCCTGATCTGTTTATTACATCCTATCCGCTGTTGCGGCAAGACTTTGAACTGTATGAGGAGATGGAATTTGATTCGCTTATCCTAGATGAAGCCCAAGCGATCAAAAATCACCTGACCAAAACAGCAAACGCTGTGAAAACGATCAAAGCAAAGAAACGCTTTGCGCTCAGTGGTACGCCAATCGAGAATTCCCTGGATGAGTTGTGGTCGATTTTTGATACGATTTTGCCCGGTTTTTTTTACAATCATCGTATGTTCAAGGATCTGGAACAGGAGAAGATCGCACAGATGGTACGCCCCTTCATATTGAGACGGTTGAAGCAGGATGTATTGAAGGAACTGCCGGAAAAGATCGAAACGATACATCAGTCGGAATTAACCAAGCAGCAGAAGGAGCTGTATGTTGGCTATCTTGGGAGAATCCAACAGGAGACGAGGGACTCCCTGCAAGCGGGCGGATTTCAAAAAAACCGGATGAAGATTCTTGCAGGATTGACGCGTCTTCGCCAGTTATGCTGTCATCCGGCACTCTTCCTTGAGAACTACAAAGATAAGTCAGGCAAAATGGAACAGCTAATGGAACTGATCGAAAATGCGCTTGAGAATAAGAAGCGAATTCTTGTGTTCTCGCAATTTACGAGTATGCTTGCGATTATCCGAGAAGAATTGGCGCAGAAAAATATCGGATATTTTTATTTGAGCGGTCAGACACCATCGAGAGAGCGCATAGATATGACAGAGCGATTTAATCAGGGAGAGAACGATCTTTTTCTTATTTCGTTAAAAGCGGGGGGAACAGGATTGAACCTGACCGGTGCCGATACGGTGATTTTATATGATCTGTGGTGGAATCCGGCTGTGGAGGAACAAGCCGCAGGGCGGGCTCATCGCATCGGACAAAAGAACAGTGTTCAAGTGATGCGATTGATTGCGCGTGGAACGATTGAAGAAAAAATATATGAAATGCAGCAAAAGAAAAAAGAATTGATTGAGCAGGTGATACAGCCTGGCGAGACGATGCTATCTAGCTTATCTGAAGCAGAGATCTGCGACATACTGGGAATATAGCAGGCTGATAAAACAACAAAAGCAGGTAAGGGACACTATACAGTTCCTACCTGCTTTCTTTATTGATGCCAATCAAGTGCACTTGCTATGCTTGAAAAATGCGGCTGATTTTCTTCACTTCATCATCCGTTAATCGAACATCTACTGTCTTGAGATTGTCTTTTACTTGTTCTGGTTTTTTAGCGCCAGGGATCAATACGTCAATAGAGGGCTGAGTCAAATACCAGGCGAGAACGACATGCGCAACATCAGCGTTTTTAGCATGAGCAATGTCGCGTACTTGCTCGACTTTTTCTAAATTGCGGCGGAACGCTTCTCCCTGGAACATCGGGTTTTTCGCCCGGCCATCCTCGAATGTCGTATCTTTTGTATATCGTCCGCCGAGCAGTCCGGCCGCAAGCGGAAAGTATGGAATGAATGAAATATTGTGCTCTGCTGTATATGACAGCAGCTCTTTCTCCGCTTCTCGCTTGAATAAATTGTACTCGGATTGCAGTACATCTACATATCCGTCTTTGTTAGCTTCCTTAAGCTGATCAATAGAGAAGTTCGATACACCGATCGCTTTGATTTTTCCCTGCTCCTTCAGCGCCCTTAGTGCGCCAACCGCTTCGTCTTTTGGTGTGTCTTCATCCGGAAAGTGAATATAGAACAAATCAATATAGTCGGTTTGCAGACGTCGTAAGCTGCTTTCTACCGATTCTTTCAAAAAAGCGGGTGAGTTATCCAACACAATCTTACCGTCGACAAACTTGTGAGCGCCTTTTGTAGCGATCACAACCTCGTCGCGTCGGCCTCTCTCCTGCAGTACTTCACCAATGAGTTCTTCTGAGCGTTCGGGACCGTAGATAAAAGCTGTATCCAAAAAGTTAATGCCATTGTCTAAAGCGGTGCGGACAACGTCTTTGCCTACCTCTTCACTAAGATTTGGATAGATGTTATGTCCGCCGACAGCATTTGTGCCAAGACCGATTTTATTCACATATAAGTCTGTTTTACCGATTTTTGTTTGTTCAGCCATTTCGTACAGTCAGCTCCTTTTCTCAATGTAATACACTCTTCATAACAGTACCGCTTCTGAGCCTAAAGTAAAAGCCATAGGTGTGCACTTCCTCGCCGTTTGGTACTATAAATAAAAAGAGGAGGGATGGAGTATGCTGATAGATGAGCTGGGGAAGAGAACACTTCTCGTTGATGGAGGCATGGGTGCAGAACTGATCAGAAGGATAGGTGTACCGATGAAAACCTTATTCTCAGCTCCTTCTCTAAACCTCACCCATCCTGAGATGGTCAAGCAAATTCATAAGGAGTATCTAGAAGCTGGTTCTGATATTATTACGACGAATACATTTACTGCCAACGAGCTTATGTTGAGCGTGTATGAAAAAGAAGCGGAGCTGGTGCAGCAAAATGCCCGTGGGGTACATATTGCCAAAGAAGCGGTGGAAGAGCATTTCAACAACACGGGTAAGCGGTGTTATGTCGGTGCAAATATCGGGCCGCTGCCTTTTCCAGAGAAGCACCTGCATAACAAGTCGCTGGCTGAACTTGCTAGCCTCTACGAAACCCAGTTTACAGCCCTCCTGGATGCGGAGCCGGATCTGCTTATTATTGAGTGTGCGTATCATGTAGAAACGGTAAAAGCGCTCGGCATGTTGGTGGAAAGGGTATTTCAGACCGCGTATGAGCGCATTCCTATTATGCTTACCGCCACAATCAGTGAGAATCCAAGCTATATAGACGGAGTGACTGTCGCTGAGTTTTTTGCGGCAGCCGCTCAGATGAAGCCGGATGTGGTCGGTTTCTCCTGTGGCTATGGATTGAATCATATCGAGCCTGTGCTTATGGCACTGGATAATATACCCAAAGTGCTGATGCCGAATGCAGGGCTGCCGGATGAGCAGGGTGAATATCCAACAGATCTGCGGCTGTTGGCTCGTCGAGTGGTGGACCTGAGCAGCCAATACGATATTCGAGTGCTGGGTGGATGCTGCGGTACGACTCCGGCTTATATTGCCGAGCTGTCGTCAAAGGTGTCTGCGCAAAATAAATAGAAGATGCTAAAAAGAGCGGAAATGCTTTATCGCACCCGCTCTTTTTGGTATTGTCTTGTATGCTTATATAATCCCTTGAGCCATCATCGCATCTGCCACTTTAAGGAATCCTGCGATATTGGCGCCTACAACCAGATTTCCCGGTTGCCCGTATTTCTCCGCCGCCTCTACGCTATTGCGGTAGATATTGGTCATGATTTCATGCAATTTTGTGTCAACTTCTTCAAATGTCCACGAAATTCTTGCGCTGTTTTGTGCCATTTCCAGTGCAGAGACAGCCACACCGCCTGCATTGGCCGCTTTTGCCGGTCCGAACAGAACATCATGCTGTAAGAAAAGGTCAATCGCTTCTAATGACGAAGGCATATTAGCACCCTCACCGATTGCTTTGACTCCATTGGAGATGAGAATCTTTGCCGAGACGTCATCAATCTCATTTTGTGTAGCACACGGCAGAGCGATATCACAAGGAATAGACCAGATGCCTGTGCATCCCTCATAGTATTCCGCCTGTGGATGTTCTTTTACATAATCACGAATTCGCTTTCTGTCCACTTCTTTTAGACGCTTCACGGTATCTAGATTGATGCCGTTTTTGTCATAGATGTAGCCGTTGGAATCGCTGCAAGCCACTACTTTTGCGCCCAACTGCTGTGCTTTTTCGATGGCGTAGATGGAGACATTGCCCGAACCGGACACGACAACTGTACTTCCTGCGAATTCAAGCCCTTTATCCTTGAGCATTTCCTGCACAAAGTATACCGTACCGTAGCCAGTTGCTTCTGTACGGGTTAGGCTGCCCCCGTATCCCAGTCCTTTGCCTGTTAGCACGCCTGCTTCATATCCGCCGCGCATTCTTTTGTATTGTCCGAACAGGTATCCGATTTCCCGCGCCCCTACTCCGATGTCGCCGGCCGGTACGTCAGTGTCAGGACCGATATATTTACACAGCTCTGTCATGAAGCTTTGCGTGAAGCGCATGATTTCGCCGTCAGACTTTCCTTTTGGGTCGAAGTCGGACCCGCCTTTTGCTCCGCCGATCGACTGTCCAGTGAGAGAGTTTTTGAAAATCTGCTCGAAGCCGAGGAACTTAATGATACTGGCATTTACAGAAGGGTGGAAGCGAAGACCGCCTTTGTAAGGACCGATGGCGCTGTTGAATTGTACGCGGAAGCCGCGGTTTACCTGTACTTTTCCAGCATCATCTACCCAAGGAACGCGGAAGGAGATCATGCGCTCTGGCTCGACAATTCTCTCAAGAATTCCGCTATCCATATAGGCAGGGTGCTTGGCGAATACAGGAACAAGTGAATCGAAAATCTCTTTGACAGCCTGGTGAAACTCACTTTCGTTAGGATTGCGTTTCTTCGCTGTTTCATATACTTCATCTACATACGCTTTTGCCACCTGCAGCTCATCTTTTTTGATCTCTTGTAAAGTAGTCATGCTCTCTTCCACTCCTCTTTGAGTACATACGTAGTATAAAATCTCGCAATCTATACGATGTTGATCTTCTGTATAGAAAGATAATTTGACATATCAGAATATTAAAATCGTCGTTTTTGGTAGGTTTTCTTACTAAGGAATATTCTATAAGGAATAAATAATCTAAACAATATAGAAATTAGATAAGATTAATGCCGCTATGAGATGAATGTAGAGGAAGGGAATAAGTAATGGCACAACATTGGCATAAAATACTTGAAATTCCTCATACTGATAAAGAACAATGCAACAATAAATAGGCAAAAGGAGCATAGATAATGGAGAATCAGTCGATACAGGATGCGCGTAGATCCGTACATAATGCTTATCAGGCGGTAAGTCAGCTAGAAGGAGCGCCAAATGAGAAGCAGGTCATGAATAGTGCGCGTAATGCAATGGAGCATGCACGTCACGCCATTGAACAGGCACGACACGGGGGAGAGGAAGCCGCGGTAAGTGAGATGGAGCAGCAAATAGAGCAATTACAGGCTCGTTTTGAGTCGGCACAGGATGATAGTGCCAAGCATATAAATTAGAGAAAAGAGATAGTGTGGAGCGGGGCTGTCTAAAAAGCCCCTTTACGAGTAAAGTGCATACAAAACAAAAAGCCAAGCATGTTGATGTAACAGCATTCTTGGCTTTTCCTTTTATCAAGGATTTGGCTGAAATATAACTTTCTGGACAGCCTCATTCTTGTGGAAATAAATTTAAATAAAATACAAAATATGGATTATGATATTATTATTTACAAATAAAGGGAGGGATTATAGGGGGAATCATGGGGAAGCATGGTGTTACATTATATGGAGTAGTTGTGACAGGGCCAACGAAGGAACTGCTTAAGCTAAAGCAAGATCCGATGCTAACTGCACCATATATAGGAAGGTAGATTGGTGGAACTGGGATCAGCCGAGTGCTTCAGGAAGTGAAATAAGCTATTAAGTTATAGAGGGAGAACAGGAAGCAGGCATTCTTGTTCTCCTTTACTATTATTTTCCGCATATTTATAGATTGACAATAATAGAATGGGAGGATATATTGATAATGATAATTGTTTTCATAAAAAGGACTACATAGGAGAAGGGGTTAGGAAATGAAGCGTAGAAAGATTTTCTCAACAATGATGGCGGCTGTTATGGCAACAGGTCTTCTCGCCGGATGCGGAGCCGGAACAAAGGAAGAAGCAAAGCCGGAAGGAAATAAAGCTGCACAGGAACAAGTAGTGAATATTTATACGGCTAGACATTATGAAGTAGACGATGTTCTATACAAGAACTTTACAGATAAAACAGGCGTCAAGGTCAATGTAGTAAAAGGTAAGGCGGAAGAGTTAATCGAACGCTTAAAACGAGAAGGACAGAATACATCTGCGGACGTATTTATTACTGTTGACGGTGGTGTACTGAATAACGCAAAAGAAAAAGATATTCTACAGCCGGTTCAATCACAAACAGTAGACCAGCAGGTGCCTAAGCAATTCCGGGATAAAGACAATCAATGGATTGGACTGTCTACGCGTGCTCGCGTGATCGTATATTCTAAAGACCGAGTAAAACCGGAACAGTTATCTACATATGAGGATTTAGCAACAGACAAGTGGAAAGGTAAAGTGCTTGTGCGTTCTTCTACAAGTCTGTATAACCAATCGCTGATGGCGTCCCTGATCGAGTTGAATGGCGAGCAAAAAGCTGAAGAGTGGGCGAAAGGTATTGTAGCGAATATGAGTCGAGCACCAGAGGGTGGCGACCGTGACCAAGCTAAAGCCATTGCGGCTGGCGTGGGTGATGTAGCGATTATGAATACGTACTATGTTGGAAAGATGATGACATCAAAAGAACAGGAAGAAGTAAAAGCGAGCGAGAAAATCGGCGTCTTTTTCCCTAATCAGAAGACAACCGGCACACATCTGAACATCAGCGGTATCGGTTTGACAAAGCACAGCAAGAATAAAGAGAATGCTGTTAAGCTGATTGAGTATTTAACGGGTGAGGAAGCACAAAGCATGATGTCTAAAGAAAACTTCGAATTCCCGGTAAACGCAAAAGCTGAGAAGCCGGAGTTGTTAAAATCATGGGGTGACTTCAAAGCCCAGGAGATTGATTTTGCCAAGCTTGGCCAGCATAACAAAAAAGCAATCGAAATTATGAATAAGGTAGGCTGGAAGTAAACATGCACCGAGCGACCGTACTGCGCAGCATAAAAAAGAATACAAACGGTTGGTTGCTTATCAGTCTGGTTGGGGCAGCGGTCATTCTGCTGCCCGTTTTTTCTATTTTCTTCTCGCTATTCGAGACGCCAAATGAAAACTGGCAGCACATTAAGCAGTATTTGCTTGCGGATTATGTGCTCCAGACCATTTGGCTTGTATTATTTACTGGGATAAGTACAGTAATTATCGGTGTGGCGCTGGCCTGGCTGATTGCAGCATACGATTTTCCGCTAAAGCGGTTTTTCCGTTGGGGGCTGGTGCTGCCGCTTGCAATCCCGCCGTATATCGCGGCTTATACATACAGCGCCATGCTGAGCTATACAGGCGTCGTACAGACCACGCTTCGTACGTCCTTTGGTATCACACCTGATGCAAAATGGTTTGATATTATGTCGCTTCCAGGCGCGATATTTATTTTTACGATGTTTCTGTATCCGTATGTGTACATGATTACGCGGGCATTTCTCGAGAATCAGAGCGGTTCATACATAGAGAATGCGATGCTGCTTGGACGCAGAGGGGGAGCGATCTTTTTCAGGATTGCCCTGCCGCTGTCCCGTCCGGCTATTATTGGTGGCCTTATGCTTGTCATTTTTGAAGTCATTAGCGATTACGGAGTGACCAGCTACTACGGCATTCAGACGTTCTCGACGGCGATCTTCCATACGTGGTTCGGTATGTATGACGTCGATTCTGCACTACGACTGGCTGCTTGGCTGATGACAGGCGTGATCGGATTGTTCGTTATCGAGAAGCTGCTGCGCCACAATCGGCGTTTTAGCGCATCCACCAGCAAATCGACGCCGCTTGCACCAAAGCGCCTCTCTGGTCTAACAGGTTGGGCCGCTACAGGACTTTGTACGATTGTATTGGCTGGGGCGTTTCTGATTCCTGTCCTTCAATTGATCGTGTGGGCGACTTGGACGTATGAAGATGTATTTACCTCAGCTTTTTTTGAGTTGACCTACAATACGCTGTTCGTCGCAATGATTGCAACAGCGATCATTATGGTGTTTGCCGTTATTGTGGCTAATGTCTGCCGTATGCAGAACAATACATTTTCTTCTATATTGTCTAAGCTGGTGGCTGCTGGATATTCTCTTCCAGGTGCCATTATCGCTATTGGTGTGCTTGGCATGTGTATTGGGCTTGATGAGATGCTTGCGCCGCTGTATGCTTGGATGGGATTAGGGGAATCTCCGCTTGTGTTAAGCATGTCGCTGGTAATGCTGGTTGTAGCCTATGTAGTCCGCTTTATGGCTACAGGATACAATTCAATCGAGGCGGGATTTGAGAAGGTTGGTATGTCTTATACGGAAGCATCTCGTCTGCTTGGATACGGGATGACTCGAACGTTTTTTAAGGTGGATCTTCCGCTGCTTAAAGGAGCATTGCTTAGCGGCACCATTCTTACATTCGTTGAGATTGTAAAGGAGCTGCCCATGGCGCTTCTTTTGCGCCCGTTTAACTTTGAGACATTGGCTACGAAAACCTATCAGTATGCCAGTGACGAACGTATCTTTGAAGCATCAATTCCGTCGCTGTTTATTATTGCCGTAAGTATGATTTCTGTACTTTTATTCTATCAATTAGGAAAGAAGTTGGAACAATGAGTGTTGTTGACGTCCGCAATCTTTCATTTGCATACGCTAAAAAACAGCCATCTATTCTGCATAATGTCTCCTTTACGATTGAAAAGGGAGAGATTGTAGGAATTCTCGGGCCAAGCGGAAGCGGAAAGAGCACGCTGCTGCGCTTGGTCGCGGGACTTGAGATGCCCACCGGGGGAAGGATTGTGATCTCGGAGAAAACGATGGTAGACGAAGGGGTCTACATTCCGCCGGAACAGCGCGGCGTAGGGATGGTATTTCAGGATTATGCGTTGTTTCCACATCTGACAATCGCGAAAAATATAGAGTTCGGTCTGCACCGGATGGATAAGCAACGACGGAGAGCACGTGTAAAAGAAATGCTGGATCTTGTGCAGCTATCCGGATTCGAGAAGCGGTATCCGCATGAGTTAAGCGGTGGGCAGCAGCAGCGCGTCGCTTTTGCTCGTTCTTTGGCTCCAAGCCCCTCCATATTATTGATGGATGAGCCATTCAGCAATCTAGATGCTGATCTGAAATCTTCCATCCGCAGTGAACTGCGGGCGATGCTGAGAAAAGCAGAGATGACCTGTCTGTTCGTAAGTCATGATCAACAGGATGTGGAAGCGATTTGTGACCGGGAAATTACGCTTAGATAAAAATAGAATGATACACAAAAGGGAGCGGTATCTTACCGTTCCCTTTTGTGTGTTCATATAAGAATTATCCTTCAAGCAGAAGTGTTTCCGGATCTTCAAGCAGTTCTTTGACTCTCGTGAGGAAGCTGACGGCTTCTTTGCCATCAACGATTCGATGGTCATATGAGAGTGCGATGTACATCATCGGCCGGTTCTCCGAACGTTCCGCATCAATAGCGACAGGGCGAAGCTGGATCTTATGCATACCTAAGATGCCAACCTGCGGAGAGTTGAGGATTGGCGTAGAAAGCAGGGAGCCGAAAATTCCACCATTGGTGATGGAGAAGGTGCCGCCTTGAAGCTCAGATAATGTAAGCTTATTATCTCTTGCTTTCTTGGCAAGATCAGCTATCTCCTGCTCTAATTCCGCAAAGCTGAGTCGGTCGGCATCGCGAACAACAGGCACGACCAGCCCTTCATTGGCAGCGACGGCAATGCCGATATCATAATATTTTTTTAGCAGAATTTCCTTGTCTTGGATTTCTGCATTGAGCAGCGGATAGGCCTTTAAGGCGCCAACGACAGCTTTTGTAAAGAACGACATAAAGCCGAGCTTAATATTGTGCTGCTCAACAAACTTCTCCTGCCTGCGCTTGCGAACATCCAGGATAGCTGTCATGTCAACTTCATTGAAGGTGGTCAGCATCGCTGCGGTCTGCTGAGCGTGCACCAATCGATCGGCAATCGTCTGCCGGCGTCTTGACATCGGAATGCGCTCGATAGGCTTATCTGAAGCCGAAGGAGTTGCAGGCTGCTTTGGCGAAGGCTTTTGTCCGCCGCTTGCAGACTCTTTCTTGGTGCTTGGTGTTGGCTGTTCTTTATTGGCTTTTACATCATCTGCAGTAATTCGTCCGAGTGGATCACTGCTTTGTACGCTGTGTAGGTCAATGTTGCGCTCCCGTGCCAATCTGCGTGCGGCAGGACTTGCTGCTCGCATACCGCCGCTGCGGCTTTCCTGTTCTTCGTCTGCCTTTGGACTTGCAGCTTCCGTAGGAGCGGGCTCTTCTTTTGGTGTGTCCTGCTTGCTTACTTTGGCTGCTTTCTTCTCTGACTCAGGCGCTTCTGCCTCCGATGAGGCAACATCGCCGCTGTCGATCTGCTTGATGACAGCGACTACCTCTCCAACCTGTACGGTTTCCCCAGGTCCGCGCATGATTTTTTCTAGTCTTCCGTCTGTTTCCGCAGTGATCTCCATATTGACTTTGTCGGTCTCCAATTCAGCCAATACTTCGCCTTGAGAGACGGCATCGCCTTCTGATTTCAGCCACTCGGTAATGGTTGCTTCTGTAATCGATTCTGCAAGCTCCGGTACTTTGACTTCACTCATAGGTATGACCTCCTGCCTTGACTGTAGTAGATTCTGTGAAAAGCAGAGCTTCATTTAAGATGCGTTGCTGCTCCATTTTATGCATCTCGGGCGTTCCTTCTGCCGGACTGGAATGTCTAGGACGGCCAGCATAACGGATAGGCACTTCAGAGATATCGCGTAAGATTGGTTCGACGTACGACCATGCCCCCATGTTTTTGGGCTCTTCCTGCAGCCATACGATTTCTCGTAGTTTTTTGCAGCGGTTTATAACATCCGCTACTTCTTTTTTAGGGAATGGGTAGAGCTGTTCGACACGAGCTATGTGGATTCGCTTATCAGCAATCTCCTTGCCCTCCCATTCTGCTTCTAGATCAATAGCAACCTTTCCTGAGCATAGAATCAGGCGCTCTGCTGTCGCTGTATGATCTTCAAATCCTGGCTGCTCGATGACCCGCATGAAGGAGCCTTCACTGAGTGCTGAAAGCGTCGAGAATGCACGCGGATTGCGCAGCAGGCTTTTTGGTGTCATAATAACGAGCGGCCGAGCTGTCCCTTTTCCGAGCCTAGATGCTTGCCAGCGCAGCATATGAAAATATTGAGCCGCGCTGCTTAGATTGGCAACTGTCCAATTCTTCTCGGCGGATAGCTGCAGGAACCTCTCTAGGCGGGCGCTGGAATGCTCCGGCCCTTGTCCTTCATAGCCATGCGGTAGAAGCAGGACGAGGTTGGAGGACTGTTCCCATTTTGCCCGTCCGGCAGCAAGGAACGAGTCGATAATCACCTGTGCCGCATTTGCAAAGTCTCCAAACTGTGCTTCCCACAGTACCAGCGTATCTTTGGCCAATACATCATAGCCGTATTCGAAGCCGAGTACGCCTGCTTCTGAGAGCGCACTGTTGTAAATAGCAAAAGAAGCGCGTGCCTGTGGGAAGTTCTGCAGCGGAATGAATTGCTCGCCGGTCTTTGAATCATGCAGAACAGCATGGCGATGCGCGAATGTCCCGCGTTCCGTATCCTGTCCGGTGATACGGATGGGTGTTCCATCCATCAGGATTGAAGCAAAAGCGAGCGTCTCGGCAAGCGACCAGTCAATGCCCTTTTCAAACGCTTCCGTTCTTCGCTTCAGTATCCGTTCCAATTTAGAGTATACGTTCAGCTCTTTTGGCCACTGTAGCAGTGCTTCATTCAATTCAATTAGCGTATCGGCCGCAACACGTGTATCGGCAATGGCATCCTCCATCTGGATATTTGCTGATACTTTATGCTGTTCTTGGATATTTTTTGCTTTTTCATACGCTTCTTTTAGCTGGTCATGGATTAATGTTTTCATTTCCTGTACGGCATTTTCTTCGATGACCTTATTTTTTTGCAGAATATCTGCATAAAGATCAGGGACTCTCGTATGTGCTACCACTTTTTCATAGAAAAGAGGCTGGGTAGCGGCTGGATCATCCATTTCATTATGACCATACAGACGATAACCGACTAAATCAATCAAGAAGTCCTTTTTGAATTTCTTCCGGTATTCAAAAGCGAGACGAACCGCTTGAATGCAGGCCAGCGGGTCATCGGCATTCACATGTACGATCGGAATTTCAAATCCCTTAGCCAGGTCGCTTGCATAACGAGTGGATCTAGAATCTTCACTCTCTGTCGTGAAGCCGATCTGGTTATTGGCGATAATATGAATCGTGCCTCCCGTACGGTAGCCTCGCAGCCGGCTTAAATTCAATGTCTCAGCTACGATGCCCTCTCCGGGGAAAGCAGCGTCGCCATGAATGGCAATACGAAATGCTTTCGTTACATCCTGTTTTGGAGGACCTGGCTCATGTCTCTCTTCCTGTGCCGCCCGTGTATACCCTGCAACTACAGGATTGACGAATTCAAGGTGGCTTGGATTGTTCGCAAGCGTCAGACGCATGCTTGCCGAGTTATCTGCTTTCATCTCTCGGTCCGCACCAAGGTGATATTTAACGTCTCCTGTCCAGCCATAATTCATTCCGACCGAGCCTTCAGACGGAACAAGCTCCCGATTCGGGGAGTGATGGAATTCAGAGAAAATCTTCTCAAAAGGCTTGCCAAGAATATGAGCCAACACGCTTAAACGCCCGCGATGCGCCATACCAATCAATACGTGGCGTATACCGTCGCGAGCGCTTTGACGAATCAGCTCATCCATCATCGGAATCAGCATTTCAAGACCTTCAACAGAAAAGCGCTTCTGTCCGGCAAAGGTACGGTGCAGGAACTGCTCGAATTCACCGACTTCCATCAGCTTTCGCAAAATGGCAACTTGATCTTCGTTGCCAAGCGTCTTCTTAAGCTTCCCGGACTCTACCATGCTATTGAGCCAGTTACGTTCCTCAAGGTCATTGATATGCATGAACTGATACGCTGTTGAACTTGTGTAAGCTTCGAGCAGATGTTCGATCACGTCAAGACCTGTGCGAAGCTGACTCGGTGCGTCTGGCCAGATGATTTTAGCGGGGATTCGCCGCAAAGCCTCTTCACTAAGCCCATATGCTTTCGGATCAAGCATCTGTGTATCTGCATCTTCCTCATTTGTAAAGGAATTGATTTTTGAACACAAATGTCCATTCACTCGAATATCGTCGGCCAATTTTGCAGCTGCGATTGCCTTTTGCATAAGCGTCGCAGCGTCTATTCCTGCAACTGTGCCAACCGCTTCCTGTGCTTCGCTGTCATACAGCGGAGGGGCTCCCCATTCATTGAACAATGCTTGAACTTCTGGATCAACAGAGTCGGGGTCATCAAGATACTGTTCATACAATTGATGTACATATCCCAGATTCGGACCTTCTACATTCTGCCACGGCGTTTTTCTTCCCATGTCGTTATCAGCCAAGTTGTGACACCTCCAGCGAGTATAAATAGTGGTAAATTGGGAAGGGCGATACATTCATGTGATAACTTTTCCCTTAATCGTACATTTTGAATACCCTTACCCTATAATCTGCCCAGATAAATCTAAAGTAGATAACTTTTAAAGAAATTGTGGCTATAAAATGTGCCGGGAGCGTTAAAAGTAAGCATACTCGGCTTCGACTTCAGCAGAAATTTTTAATTCTCCGGGCTGGATGGGAGAAGGAGCGCTTTTGGCATAGAGGGACGTTTCAGATGGGGGCGGAACTGCCGTGCCGGATCTTTCGATAATTCGGGTAGGTGCCTTGCCTGCATGCACACCAAGGGTTTGCGCGATCACGACAGCTTTTTGCTGGGCGTTATGAATGGCTAAGGAGATGGCTTGATTGTAGTAAGCTTCCGGTTGGGTGAGCGTAAAGCGAATGTCGGTAACGGTATTTGCTCCGTTGGCTGTAGCTGTGTCAACGATACGCCCGGTCTGCTCAATCTGATCTATTGTAACCTGGAGCAAGTGTGTGACGCTGTATCCGCGCAATGTCTGCTTTCCATCATCATAGTCATACTGCATCTCGACGCGATACGTCACTGTTTTCATGTTTTCTTTAGGAACGCCCAGCGTAAGCAGCGATTGGATAACCTGTGTCATGGCTTGATTGTTTTCTGCCTGTGCGGTTTGGAGGTTTGGATTTTCTGTCACCACACCAAGTGTGATGATGGCTTGATCCGGCGCTGCGGAAACGCTACCTACTCCATAGACCTTGATTATTCTATGGTCATCACGTGCATATGGGATGGGCGTCGTGGGGTGCATTTGTGTGTAATACATAGGAGTCATCCACCTTTCTGATAAGAAATGTACGGTATAATGTACTTATCATCAGGGCGTAAGATTCCTTAAAGATTGATTGGCAGGGAGAGAAAATATAATGAATCCGACATGCAAGATATGTGGAACAGGTACAAGAGAAATATATGATCAACAATTTACTATTCGTTATTACGAGTGTGAACGGTGTGAATTCATCTTCGAGGATGAAGAGAAGATTGTCTCAAGTGAAGAAGAAAAAAAAGAGTATGATCTTCATAATAATTCGTATGAGGATGAAGGATACGTCAATATGTTTAGGGATTTCTACAGGCGAACTGTGGAGAAGTATATCGGGGATGGAAAGCGGGCGCTTGATTTTGGAAGCGGGCCTGAACCGGTGCTTGCCAAGATATTAACGGAGGAATACGGATACTGTACGGATATTTATGATATATATTATGCTCCCGAGAAAGTATACGAAGGCAAGAAATATGATTTGATTACATGTACGGAAGTAGTGGAGCATCTTAAGCATCCAATGGAGTATTTCTCATTGTTCAACAGCTTGCTTGCAGAGGGAGGTCTGCTTGCTGTTATGACACTATATCATCCGCGGGATGATGAGAAATTCTGCCGCTGGTATTATCGAAGAGATCAGACGCATATTGGTTTTTATACGCCAAAAACGATGAAGTATATCGCAGATACGCTTGGGTTGACACTCAAATATATGGATGGAAAAAGGTGCTGCACGTTCTTACGGACAACGAAAGGATAAAGACGAAGAAGGATTGAAGTGGAGATGATTCCATGCTATACTAAAAGATGGTCAGAAAATTCATTTACAACCATATAATTACCCAATTATAGTATAGCATCAAAATTTCTTGATGTCAAGAAGCTGACCAAAAAAGTTATTACAAAGGAGTGGAGCCATGAGTATGGAAGAACAGACGCTGCAAAAAGAACAGAAGCGAGTTGATCGGGTAACGGCATTGATTGGTCAGCGGCTTGATGAGCTAGGACGTGAGGTCAGTGACATCAGGGCGGACGTTGTAGAGATCCGCAAGAACTTCTGGGATGATGTTACGGTCAATTTCGATGACCCGCATGAGGCGCAAGAAACACATGCAAGCATCAAGCAGCAGGCTGAGTTGCTCTCTGAGAGAGAGCGCAGCCATAGCCATATTCAGAATCAGATCAAGACATTAACACGGCTTAGACAATCTCCTTATTTCGGTCGTATTGATTTTAAAGAAGATGGTGAGGCGAAAGCCGACTGTATCTATTTAGGAATTGCTTCGCTTCTTGATGAGAAGCAGGAGGATTTCCTTGTTTATGACTGGCGTGCTCCTGTATCAAGTCTATATTACGACTATCCGCCCGGTGCCGCGCAATATGAGACACCAAGTGGCACGATTGCAGGAATAATAGAACGAAAGCGGCAGTACATGATTCGGGATGGCCAGATTCATAGCATGTTCGACACAGGCGTTACCATTGGTGATGAGCTTCTGCAGGAAGTGCTTGGCAAGCAGGCGGATACGCAGATGAAGAGTATCGTAGCTACTATTCAGAAGGAACAAAATCGCATCATACGCGATGAGCGGAGCCGTCTGCTCGTAGTGCAGGGAGCGGCGGGCAGCGGTAAAACATCGGCAGCACTACAGCGGGTTGCGTATTTGCTGTACCGATACCGGGGGATGCTGCGTGCCGATCATATCATGCTCTTTTCCCCGAATCCCATGTTCAACAGCTATGTCTCGACTGTGTTGCCTGAACTTGGCGAAGAGAATATGCAGCAGACGACATTTCAAGAATATCTTGAGCACCGGCTCGGGAAGACATTCCGCCTTGAGGATTCGTTTGCTCAGATGGAATATACACTTACGGCTATGGATGAACCTGGATACGAAGCGCGTATGGCAGGCATTCGGTACAAAGCAAGCGTGGATTTTATGAAGCTCATCGATCGGTATGCCGAATACCTGGGACGTGAGGGGATGATGTTTAAGGATATCAAATTCCGCGGAAGTACGATAATTTCCGCAGAACGTATTCAGAAGCAGTTCTATGCCCTCGATCCGAGTTTATCCTTGCCGAATCGGATCCAACTGCTTGCTGATTCATTGCTTGAAGAAGTGAGCGCACGAGCTCGGCTGGAGAAGGCGGAGTCGTGGGTAGATGAGGAAATTGAATTGCTTGATAAGGAAGCGTACCTGCGCGCCTATAAAAAGCTGCGACAGGCAAATCGGTATACGGAAGAGTCATTCGATGATTTCGAGCGTGAGCGTGATCTTTTGGCTGCAATGGTAGTTAAGGAGCGTTTCAAACCGGTACGCGCCCGCGTAAAGAAATTGCGGTTTATCGATATGCCTGCAATATATAGCCAGATTTTTGCGGAAGCTACGGCGATTCATTTTTCTGCATCTGTAAGTGAACAACCGGAGTTGTGGCAGGAGATCTGTACACAGACAGTCGGTAGAATAGAGCGCAAGGAGTTAGCCTATGAGGATGCTGTACCGTATCTTTACTTGAAGGAGCGGATAGAGGGATTTCAGACTAACACATCCATTCGGCATGTATTTATTGATGAAGCACAAGATTATTCACCGTTCCAGTTTGCATTTATCAAAGGGTTGTTTCCACGCAGCAAAATGACGGTGCTTGGTGATCTGAATCAGGGAATCTACCCCCATACCGACAAGGAAACAGGCTTTGCGCCGCTTCTTTCCCTGTATGAAGGTGAAGCGACACAATCCTTCATCCTACAGCGCAGCTACCGCTCTACGAAGCAGATTTCAGAGTTTACACGCAGGTTGATTGCCGGTGGAGAGACAATTGAGCCGTTCAACCGCAGTGGAGAGAAGCCGGCAGTCATACGGGTAGCAGACAAAAAAGATCGTGTGAAGCGTATCATTGGGCTTATTGGAGCGCTAGAAGCGCGCGGACATAAAACGATCGGCGTGATTTGCAAAACCGCGCAGGAGAGCGAAGAAGCATATGAAGCGCTCCGTCATGAAGTACAACTTCGGCTCATCAAAAAAGAGACGTCTTCTTATGAACCGGGCGTGCTTGTCATTCCATCCTATCTGGCTAAAGGTGTTGAATTCGATGCCGTAATTATTTATGAAGGATCGCAAGCGCAGTACGGCAGGGAGAGTGAGAGGAAGCTATTCTATGCCGCATGTACTCGGGCCATGCATGAGCTTCATATCTTCTTCACAGGGAAGGTAAGTCCGTTTATTGCTGCGCTTCCCCCAGATTTATATGAATAGAGATTCTTATTGAAATATGGTGTAAATCATATGAGAATGAGAGGAGGTTCATGCCGCGTTGAGATTATGATAGGTGGGGAAGAGAATGGAGCTTAGACAGATTCAATACTTCATTGAAGTAGCCAGACGAGAACATGTAACTGAAGCGGCACTTGCTCTGCATATCGCACAATCAGCTGTCAGTCGACAGATTTTTAACCTGGAGGCTGAGCTTGGCGTTGACCTGTTCATTCGAGAAGGAAGGAATGTGAAGCTAACACCGATTGGTCGAGTGTTTTTGGAGCACATGCAGCAGGCGATGCAGATGATTGATAAGGCGAAGCGAGAGGTGGAAGAGTCGCTTGATCCGGAGAAGGGAACGGTGCGTATTGGTTTTCCAAGCAGTCTAGCTGCGTATACGCTGCCGACTGTTATCTCTGCGTTTCGCGAGAGCTACCCGCATGTGAAATTCCAACTTAGACAAGGGGCGTATCATTCTTTGGTCGAGTCGGTAATAAAAGGGGATATCGATCTGGCACTGCTCGGCCCAATGCCCAAAGGAGTAAAGGGGATTAAAGGCCAAATCTTGTTCCTTGAAAATATCGTAGCCTTACTTCCGGCCAATCACCCGCTTGCAGATAAGTCATCCATTATGCTGCATCAGTTGCGGAATGATTCATTTGTGCTGTTTCCTGAAGGCTTTGTTCTGCGTCAGATCATTATGGAGGCGTGTCAGCAGATTGGATTTAAGCCTGCTGTATCCTTTGAGGGAGAAGACATTGATGCGATAAAAGGGCTCGTGGCGGCCGGGCTCGGCATTACACTTATTCCAGAAATCACACTCATCGACAGTATTCCTCGGACGACGGTTAAAGTACCGATTAGCGAGCCTGCCGTTACACGTACGGTAGGTGTTATCGTTCCAAGCGAGAGGAAGCTGCTGCCTACAGAAGAGCTTTTCTATAAGTTTCTCACACAATTCTTTACGGTATTAAATGAGTTTGAAAAATAAAAGGGGCTTTTTAGACAGCCCCTTTTGCCTTGCTGTCTGCTTAGTCAGCAATGATTTCTTTTATCCTGCCGACTTGTCCATCCGTCAGTCTGACCTTAATTCCGTGTGGATGAAAGCTTGCCTTCGTTAGAATATCCTTCACGATGCCGCGCGTAGTTACTCCTGTTCGCTGATCCTTTTTTAATACAATGTCTACATGAAGGCCGGGAGAGATATCTTTACGATATTGTCCGCTCATTTACACACCTGTGCGTTTGCGCTGATTGTTTGGCTTTTTTGTTTGCTGACTTTTCATCTTTTGTGTTGTTTTCGTATGCGATGCAGCGTGCTTCGTGCCGGATTGTTCTAGCTTCTTCTGTGCAAGCTTCTGCTTGATCGCTTCCTGTAGGCTGATTTTTTTGCGTTCAGGAGCATCAGTGCTCGGCTGTTGATGTTCTTGTTTATCCATATAGGTAAATCTCCTCTTCATCTCAGAATGCCAAAGGAATGTGATGCATGGCGATTATGTTTTGGTTCATATAGGGAATATTATAGTATAACGGAAGAATAAAAACACCTCTATAGACAGAGCGTATATGAGCAGATTGCTATTTGTATTTTGACACATGAAGTGGTATGCTTATCACTGGATTAAAAAGCTAAGAAAATAAGAAAGCAATCTTGCGGCTTTGTGCGGGGAATGCCCCGGCAGTATGCGCAGTATGATATGGGTCAAGAATACGCTGGCTAGAAGTGCACGCCGCGTTTGTTATTGCTTGATTATGTTTATACTTCATCTAGGGATAAGGGGGTGTATTCCAGATAAGGGAATGCGCTCCTTTTTTGCTTGCTTTTATAATCACCATCTATATTTATTGAAGGAGATTGGATACATTGGCAACATTTTATGAATTTGAGCTTCACCATTCTGTTGTTCGGGCGCTAACGCACATGGGACTTGAAGAGGCGACTCCGATCCAGGAACAGACTATTCCGCTAGCATTAGAAGGTAAAGACGTGATTGGACAAGCGCAGACAGGAACGGGAAAAACGGCTGCATTTGGCATTCCTCTCATTAACCGTCTTAATGAAGAGAAAGAGCATATCCAAGGTGTTGTTTTGACACCGACACGTGAGCTTGCTGTACAGGTAGCGGAAGAATTAACGAAAATTGCTAAAAATAAAGGTGTTGGCGTTCTGCCAATTTACGGCGGACAGGATATGAGCCGCCAGATTCGTGCATTGAAGAAAAAACCGCAAATTATCGTCGCTACACCAGGGCGTTTCATGGATCACATGAGAAGAAAGACGATTCGTCTCAACGCCATCGACATGGTTGTACTTGATGAAGCGGATGAGATGCTGAACATGGGCTTCATCGAGGATATTACGATGATTCTCGAAGAGATGCCTGAAGAGAGACAAACCCTCTTATTCTCGGCGACAATGTCTAAGCCTGTGCAGGAGATTGCACAGAAGTTTATGAAAGAGCCGGAAATTATTCGCGTCAAAGCAAAAGAAATGACGGTATCAAACATTACGCAGCAATGCTTGAAAGTATCAGAAAGAGATAAATTCGACGTGCTGTGCCGCTTCCTTGATATCGATGCACCGGAGCTTGCGATCGTATTCGGAAGAACGAAGCGCAGAGTGGATGAGCTGTCTGAAGCGCTGCATAAGCGCGGCTACAAAGCGGATGGCATTCATGGAGATCTGACGCAGGCCAAGCGCGACAGCGTGCTGCGCAAGTTCAAGGAAGGCAGAATCGATGTCCTGGTCGCTACCGATGTTGCTGCTAGAGGCCTTGATATTAGCGGTGTAACGCATGTCTATAACTTTGATCTGCCGCAGGATCCGGAGAGCTACGTACATCGGATCGGAAGAACGGGTCGTGCTGGTAAGACGGGGATTGCCATTAGCTTTGCTACGCCTTCAGAGATCGAGCATATTCATACGATCGAGACGGTAACGAAGAAGAAGATGGACTGGCGTGAAGCGCCAACTCAAGAAGAAGCGATCGAGCAGCAGCAGCGATTAACTGCTGAGAAGCTGATGGAGATGGCTGAGAAGGCGAACTTGCAAGCGTATCGTGAGACTGCCGAGCAATTGCTTGAGGAAGTTGATTCCGTTACATTGGTGTCTGCGGTGCTGAAGCTGATGACCAAGCAGCCGAATACAACGTCAGTGAAGCTGACGGAGGAAGCGCCGCTGCGGATTAAGCGCAGAAGACCGGACCATAAAGGAAACCGAGGTAATCGGGGTAGTGGCGGTCGAGGTGGCTTTGGAAAAGGCGGCTTCAAAAAGGAAGGTTTCAGTAAAGATGGTGGACGCGGCAGAAACCGCTCGTTCCAGCCTTCTGGCGGCCGTGCGCCTGTAGGAAAGTCTCAGCAACGAAAAAAGAATAAATAACATCATAACTATCTATGGTATATACAAAGACAGAGCAGGATTATTTCCGCTCTGTCTTTTCTGTATGGTAAAATTTCGAAAAAGAGATTGTACAAAATGGGGAGAGAGAAGAATGAAGTACTCCGATGGATTCCATGAAGAGATTAAAAGAAAGGATAAAGAATACCCAAAGAATGCTGAGACGTATGTCTTGGCCCCTAACAGGTATGCTGGACTGCTTACACAGTATATTGCTGAAAAAATTGGTCATACCTTAAAAGAACTTGAAAGCAAAGATCGGTATAGCGAAATGGTTGATCTTGTTTATCAAATAGAACAGGGACTGGCACCTTCGCAGTTTACTGAGCTTTATACACCGTTATCTATGATGCACTATGATATTGCCACTCCCTTGCTTCCGCGTCTATCTGGAGAATCTTTTTTGCGTGAACCTTCACTAATTACTAATCAGAAGAAGGAAGGACGTAGCTTCTTTAAAGAACTTAAGTTTGAGCTTATGACTGCAGATAGAGCTGATTTTGTGGTGAGTTTCATCCGCTGGTCGGGCCTACAGCTTCTGCTGCGCGCATTTGACGAGATGATCCAGGCTGGTAAGAGCATCCGTATCTTGACATCTACCTACTTACATATTACGGAGCCAAAAGCACTGCGACGTCTGCTGGAGTTAGATTACGTGCAGGTAAGGTGCTTTGAGACTGGAGCGCTATCTTTTCATCCAAAAGCGTATTTGTTTTATCGACAGTCCGGGCAGCATACTGCTATTATCGGTTCTTCGAATATGACGCGTTCTGCCATTGAAAGTGGACATGAGTGGAATGTGAAGCTGCCAGATATGATTCATCTGCCGATCTATCAGTCAGCGAGCCATTTATTTGAGACGATGTGGCAGGACCCGCAGGCAGTTCAGATTTCTCCTGGGTGGGTTGATGCATACGACCAGGCTTATCAGCAATCTCGACAAAAAATAAAATATACATCAAATATCGAACGTCCGGCTCTACTTCTTGAAGAAAAAGTGGCGGATGTCCATCAAGATTATAGTGCGGGAGAAGAACGGCGTGCCATTGAACCGAATGCAATGCAGGTACAAGCCCTATCCGCATTAGAACAGACACGAGAACGAGGACATGACAAAGGTGTAATTATTGCGGCAACAGGGACAGGCAAGACGTATTTATCAGCATTTGATATAAAGCAGTATGAGGCAAAAACACTACTTTTCTTAGCGCATCGTGACGAGTTATTAGAGAATGCCCGCAATACGTTCCGTGCAGTATTTGGTGAGGCAAAGAGGATGGGTAAGCTGACAGGTACAGTAAAAGAGGTGGATTATCCTTTTTTATTTAGTACAGTGCAGACTCTTTATCGTGATGATATATTATACTCATTTTCCCGCGAACAGTTTGACTACATTATCGTAGATGAATTTCATCATGCAGAAGCGGCTACATATAAGAAGATATTATCATATTTTCAACCAAAGTTTTTGTTGGGACTTACTGCTACACCTGAGCGAATGGACGGTCGTGATGTGCTTGCTTTATGTGATTACAATGTTGTATTTGAAGTGCGTCTATATCAAGCTCTTGAGCAGGGTTTGCTAGCTCCTTTTCACTACTTCGGACTGAAAGATGCTACGGTAGATTATAATAAAATTCCAACGCAAAGCGGAAAGCTCCAGGAGAAAGCGCTGGTAAAAGCGTTAAAAACACATGAGCGCGTTGATTACATTATTGAAATTATGGATAAATATGGATTTTGTGGAGAGCGGCGAAAAGCATTAGCTTTTTGCGCTGGCATAGAGCATGCGCGTTATATGGCAGAAGAGTTTAACCGTAGGGGCTGTTGTGCGGTTTGTCTGACAGGAGAAGACTCGCCCCAATACCGAATGGAAGTGATTCGTCGCCTTGAGAGCGATACGGACCCATTGGAATTTATTTTTACTGTGGATATTTTCAATGAAGGAGTCGATATTCCATCATTAAATCTCATTTTATTCTTACGTCCTACAGAATCACCTACAATCTTCATTCAGCAATTAGGAAGAGGCTTGCGGAAGGCGGAAGGAAAAGAGTACGTGACGATTCTTGATTTCATAGGAAATTATCATAAATCTTTTGTTGTTCCACTAGCATTGGCAGGACAGACGAGTCACCGTGCTTTTGACCGTGAGGCTTTGCGTGTAGCCATCGAGACAGAATTTCAGAATCTGCCTGCAGGATGCTTCGTAGAACTAGAAGAGGTTACACGTCGTCATATTCTAGAGAAAATTGCTTCTGTTCGCATGGACGCGCAGCAGATGTTGAAAAATTTATATCAAGAATTCTCGCATGAAATCGGTCAATCTCCTGAAATTATGGACTTCCTTTATTCTACACAAGCACCAAGCTTGCATTACTTTGTACGTAAATATGGTTCGTGGGTAGAAACAAAGAAGAAAATGAGCGATACGAATATATGGGATAAGAAACTTCTTACTTCATCTCTAGAACTACAGATTATCAAGCGTTTAGAACAGTCTCTTCCGTTAAAATGGCCATATGAATTTGCTGTAATTGTGCTCAGTATGCAGCGTAGTAAAGTATCTGTTGACGACGTGTTGTCATTTCTTTCTCAACGCTTTTCTATCGAACTGAGCGGAGAAAACCATGCGCAATATGTTAGCAGAGCGATGGAGCGTATAAGTAGACCGTACAAAAAACAATCATGGTCTTTTGGTAAAATAGAAGGTGGATATTTTATTGGGGACGAGCTAATTCGTTCTACTTGGAATACGGCATGGATTCGCACGTATATAGAGGAACGCATACAGTACGGGCTAATTGAATTTCAGCGTACATATAGACCTGCCGACTTTTTACAACATGAAAAGCATGTGATTCCATATCAGAATTATACGCGCAATGAATTGATTTATTTGTTTAACGCTAAAGCTGCAGAAGGTTCTTGGCGGGAGGGAGTAAGTCGGACTGGAGCTCATTATTTGCTGTTTGTGACCTTAAACAAAGGCGAGAAAGTAGAAGAACATCTTAATTACCATGATTATTTCATTGACCAAAAGCACTTTCACTGGCAGTCTCAGAACATCACTTCTCATAATTCAGAGCGTGGTCGTGATTATATTAAACATAAAGAAAGAGGACTTCATGTTCATCTTTTTGTGCGGAAAGTCGAGAAGATGCATGGTATGACGCTACCTTTCATGTATCTTGGTGAAGCGGAATATATGAAAAGTCACGGAGATAAGCCGATGAATATTGTCTGGAGGCTTACGGAGCTACTTCCAGAACATATTTTTATTGATTTTGTTCGCTAGAGAAAGCAGGAGGATAAATATGAAGAAAATAGACGTAGTTGGAGCTGTTATCGTAGGAGAAAAAGGTAAGATCCTATGTGCATTACGCTCCCAGGATATGTCACTTCCAGGGATGTGGGAATTCCCGGGCGGTAAGATTGAAGCAGGGGAAACGGCAGAAAGTGCTCTTACGAGAGAAATTACAGAAGAGCTTGGAATTGAGATAGAAGTGGGCGAGTTGATCGCAGACATTACCCATGAATACTCCAACATTATCGTGCGGCTTCTAACGTATTATGCAGTGATGGTGGATAAGAATGCGGTTCTGCGTCCTACCGAGCATGAGCAGTTGGAATGGGTGGAACCCGGCCGGTTGAAAGAATTGAAATGGGCGCCTGCTGATATCCCGACAGTGGAGAAGATTTGTTGATAGAACAATGAAAGTGGAGCGATAAAGCATGACAAGATTGCCAATTGAAGACGTTCTACCCAAAGTAAAAAAGACCCTTCATTCTTGTGTAAATGCGGTGTTGGTAGCGGCGCCGGGTGCGGGAAAAACAACAAGAGTACCGCTTGCTCTCTTAGATGAGCCTTGGCTTGCGGGACGCCGGATTCTCATGTTAGAGCCACGACGTCTGGCCGCTCGTTCCGCCGCACGCTATATGGCCGCCCTGCTTGGTGAGCAGGTTGGCGAGACGGTAGGATACCGGGTTCGAATGGATACACGGGTGGGCAAGGATACACGTATCGAGGTTATTACCGAAGGTGTGCTGACAAGACTATTGCAGGCTGATCCTGCATTAGAGGATGTAGGACTTGTTATTTTTGATGAATTTCATGAGAGAAATCTGCATGCGGATGTAGGGCTTGCCCTGTGCCTGCAATCTCAATCCATTCTACGGGATGACTTACGTGTGTTAGTGATGTCAGCAACGCTTGATGCAGGGCCGATTGCTTCGCTGCTGGGTGATGCACCTATCCTTGTCAGTGAAGGCAAGATGTATCCGGTAGAGACAAGGTATATATCTAAGCGGATAGATGATCGCATCGAGCCGGCGATTGTGCGCACGATTGGTGAAGCACTAAAGAGAGATGTGGGGGATATACTGGTCTTTCTTCCGGGAGCAGGAGAAATTCGCCGAGTGGAGAGACAGCTTATCGAGGAGGGGATGGATGCGTCTGTATATATTGCGCCGCTGTATGGAAGTTTGCCGCGAGAGGCACAAGATGCAGCGGTTGCACCGAGTCCTAAAGGGCAGAGAAAAGTGGTGCTGGCTACGTCGATTGCGGAGACGAGCCTGACGGTAGAAGGTGTCCGCGTCGTTATAGACAGTGGACTTATGCGTGTGCCGCGTTTTTCACCACGTACGGGCATGACTCGGCTGGAGACGATACGGGTTTCTAGATCATCCGCCGATCAGCGCCAGGGTCGAGCAGGACGACAAGCACCGGGTGTGTGCTATCGGCTGTGGACAGAGGAGGAAGATCGATACCTTGCTCCAAGAAGTACGCCTGAGATTCTTGCGGCAGATTTAATTCCGCTCGCTTTAGAGCTTGCAGCCTGGGGAGTAGCTAATCCCGGGGATCTGTTATTCCTTGATTTTCCCCCAGCCGCTGCATTTAATCAGGCAAGAGACGTGCTGATGCAGTTAGGGGCGGTGGATAACGAAGGGAAGATTACAGAACATGGCCGGCGCATGGCCGAAGCCGGACTGCATCCAAGGCTTGCTCATATGATCTTGCAGGCGCTTCCGCTTGGTGAAGGAAGATTGGCCTGTGATCTTGCGGCACTGCTTAGCGAGCGGGATTTATTTCGTGCGGAGCGCATAGCGCAGGCTGATATTCGCTTGCGTATAGAAGCTTTGTATGAGGGAAAAGCTCCGCTATCTGCTTCCTTTCGTGTTGATGAAGGAGTGCGGCAGCGAATTCTTGTGGAAGCGGCACATTGGCGAAGCGAATTCGGAGTGAAATTGGATAAGACCAAGGGGTTCGATGCTTGTGGTCTGCTGCTGGCTTTTGCTTATCCGGATCGAATTGCGAGCAGAAGAGAGACGGGGCGCTTTTTGCTGCGCAGTGGCAGGGGTGCCGCGCTTCCCGTGCTTCAGCCTTTATCGAATGAACCATATATTGTGGCTGCACAACTCGATGATCAGGGAGCTGAAGGACGGATTTACCTGGCGGCTCCTCTAGATGCTGCTTTGTTGAACTTGCATTTTGCCGAACAGATTGTGGAGGATACGCTTGTATTTTGGGATCGGGAGGCACAGTCGGTTAGAGCACGTAAGCGTGAGATGCTAGGTGCGTTGACGCTTAAGGATACCGCTGTGGCAGAGCCGAATCCAGAAGCGATTCTTGCGGCACTTCTCAGTGGCATTGCGGAGGAAGGGCTCGGGGTACTGCCATGGAATAAGTCTGCTCGACAGCTTCAGCAGCGCATGATATTTATGCATCGTCTAAAAGTGGATTGGCCGGATGTTTCAGATACGATGCTTGCCAAGACGGTAGCTGACTGGCTTGGCCCACATCTATATGGAATGAGAAGCAGAAGTGACTTACAGTGCTTGCGTATGCAGGAGGTGCTTGAAGCACTGCTTCCTTGGGAGCGGCGCCGCCAGCTTGATGAATACGCTCCTTCACATTGTACTGTGCCGAGTGGCTCGCGTATTCCCATTGATTACAGCAATTCGGATGCTCCTGTGCTTGCGGTAAAGCTACAGGAGCTGTTCGGTTGGAGAGAGACGCCTTGTATCGGTGGAGGAAGAGTGCCGCTAACGCTACACCTGCTCTCACCGGCACGACGACCGGTGCAGGTGACGCAGGACTTAGCCAGTTTTTGGGCCAACGCTTATTTTGAAGTGAAGAAGGATTTGAAGGGGCGCTATCCTAAGCACTATTGGCCGGATAATCCGCTCGAAGCAATCCCGACGAATCGAACTCGCCCCCCCTCCTAAAAAAGATATAAATACTCAGCCGTTAATGTTCGTCTATTTTAGTTTGGTTTGGGGAGCAGGAGAAGTGCTTGTGAAGCCAAGTGACGATTTTATCTGACAATTCTTGGTCAACAGGCTTCTTAACCTGCCGCTTATAATCTTTTAATATGACGCTGAATTCTTTGGTAACATCGGTTTTTCGGAGGATATGTGTCATCTCGGGGATCAGGTAATGCTCGCATTCTCCCTGTACGGTTCGGCAGATTTGCTCAGCATGCTCTGGATGCACCTGCACATCCTTCGTGCCGGTAATCGCTAGGATGGGACAGGTGATTTTTTTCAGGTCGTCCCGTACATCATAGTGCCCGTGCTCTCGGTTCCATTTCACGCTTATTTTCTGTCCTTTGAATGTAACAACGGATTCAGTGGTGTCTTGAATTTTCTGAAGCAGTTCGTTATTCATTTTATCCAGTTTGCCGGAAACATTGAGTAAACGAAGAAGCCAGCCGCTGAATCCTTTTTTGTTCTCTATTTCTTCTTTCATTTGCTTGCGCTGCCAAGCTGTAGTGTCGGACAATGGCTCAGCCGTACCAGCCAGAAGAATCATTCCGTTTACAGGCGTACGTGCATGAATGGCTGGTGCGATGATCGAGCCTTCGCTGTGGCCAAGTAGAATGATGCGAGACGAATCAATTTGAGGGTGCTGCTTGGCGAAGTCTACCACGGCGGCAGCATCGTCGATTAAGTCAAATAGCCCCATCTCATGGAAGTCTCCCCCGCTCTGTCCAACGCCCCGCTTATCATAGCGCAGAACGGCAAATCCTGCGGCGGCAATCCTATCGCTTAGCTCTTTGAATGCATTTATATGAAGCTGTTTAGCATTTCCATCCCGGTCAATGTCACCGCTGCCGTGAATCATGATGATTATAGGGTGTTTCTCTTGTTCCTGCTGTGGAAGAGCTAGAGTAGCTGCCAATGGGTAAGCGCTAGGTATGCTAACTTCTTGTTCTGTATAATACATAGTAAAACGCTCCTTTTTATGCAATCGCACAGCTTATTATTATCGTTTTTGATATTGTTATTAATTATGATAGAAATAAATGGAATGTGGTGTCAAGAACAAAGTAGAAGGGAACATATATTTTTGTGGGTAAAAATAAAATTGTAAGCGCTATTTACTGCATGGTAAAATGGCATTTGTGAGTTTACACCATGAGAAAGGGGAAAACACCTTGGCATTATTTGAGAAATTCGTCTCGATGAGCAATGATATTTTATGGTCGTATATTTTGATCGTGTTATTGATCGGCTTAGGAATATACTTTACTTTCCGAACCGGTTTTGTCCAGTTTAGGATGTTTGGCGAGATGATCCGTCTTCTAGGAGATGGTGTAGGAGACACTGCAAAAGGAAAAAAAGGGGTATCTTCTTTTGGAGCCTTCTGTATTAGTACCGCATCTCGTGTAGGTACAGGAAACTTAGCGGGCGTGGCGCTTGCCATCTCGCTTGGCGGCCCGGGTGCCGTGTTTTGGATGTGGCTCATTGCGTTAATCGGCTCAGCCTCTGCGTTTGTGGAAGCGACGCTTGCACAGATTTATAAGGTAGGGGATAAGGACGGCTTTCGCGGAGGCCCGGCGTATTATATGGAGAAAGCATTGCGTCAGCGGTGGATGGGTGTTTTGTTTGCCGTATTGATCACGCTGTGCTTTGGTCTGGTATTTAACTCGGTTCAGGCCAATACCATTACGCTTGCTTTAGAGAGCGCATACGGCTTTAATCGGTTGTATGTCGGTTTGATTATTACGGTACTGACCGCATTTGTAATTTTTGGTGGAATTAAGCGCATTGTGAAAGTAGCTGAAGTTATTGTTCCGGTCATGGCCGGCGGATATGTTTTGTTGGCGCTCTACATAGTAATTACAAATATTACACTTGTACCAGAAGTCTTCGCTACCATCTTCAGCAGTGCTTTCGGTCTGAAGGAAGCAGTTGGTGGAGCGGTAGGAGCGGCCTTGATGGAAGGAATTAAGCGTGGTCTATTCTCTAATGAAGCGGGAATGGGAAGCGCGCCGAATGCTGCAGCGACCGCATCCGTAAGTCATCCGGCGAAGCAGGGGCTCATTCAATCACTCGGCGTATTTGTAGATACACTGCTGATCTGTAGTGCGACCGCTTTTATCGTTTTATTATCCGATGCTTATAAGGTAGAAGGATTAGAGGGAATTGCAATTGTACAAGCTGCTCTTAGCACGCATGTGGGCTCTTGGGCCGGCAGCTTCATTGCTGTTGCGATCTTCTTATTTGCATTTAGCTCTGTTGTAGGGAATTACTATTATGGCGAAACCAATATCGAATTTATCAACACAAACAAAACATGGCTATTTGTATACCGCGTAGCTGTAATTGGTATGGTTATGTTTGGTTCGCTCGCGGAAATCTCGATCGTTTGGAGTATGGCTGACTTGTTCATGGCCCTCATGGCGATTACGAACTTAATAGCCATCGCCCTTTTAGGTAAGATTTCTTTCAAAGCATTGCAGGATTATATGCAACAGAAAAAGCAGGGAAAAGACCCTGTATTCTATACATCAAGCATTCCCGGTTTGCAGAATGTAGAATGCTGGCCGGAAAGAGCGGCAGATGCGATAATGGATACTTCAAAAAGCAAAAAGTAAGAGGAATTGCAAGCCTGCGGATATGCGCAGGCTTTTTTCTGCCTGAGGAAGAGTATAGAAAGCGAACAAATAAGTAATAAAAGAGGTAGCAGATCAGGAAAAGAGTCTCCGATAGGATTGGTAATGTTGAACTCTCCATACACAGACGATATTATAGAACAAAGAAAGGTACATATCTGTCTGGCCGTACTATTCATTTCATATAGAGAGGTTGATTGCATTGGAAAATAAGCCAAGTTCATCGAACTTCATCAAAAGCATCGTGATCGATGATCTAAAATCCGGCAAAGTGAAGGAAGTGGTTACTCGCTTTCCACCAGAACCGAATGGGTATTTGCATATTGGGCATGCCAAGTCGATTTGTCTAAATTTCGAGCTGGCTGACGAGTTCGGGGGGAAAACGAATCTCCGCTTTGACGATACGAATCCGCTTAAGGAAGATATCGAATATGTTGAATCCATCAAGGAAGACGTCAAGTGGCTTGGGTTTACATGGGATGGTCTGTTTTTTGCCTCTGATTACTTCGAAGAGATGTACAACCGGGCCGTATTGTTGATTAAAAAACAGAAGGCGTTCGTCTGCGACCTGACACCGGAGCAAATGCGGGAGATGCGCGGTACGCTGACGGAGCCGGGAAAAGAAAGCCCGTATCGCAATCGGAGTGTAGAAGAGAATCTTGACTTGTTCGACCGCATGCGTAAAGGTGAATTCAAGGATGGAGAAAAAGTACTGCGCGCAAAAATTGATATGAGCTCGCCAAATATTAATATGCGTGATCCGATCCTATACCGTATCTCGCACTCTTCGCACCATAATACGGGAGATGCATGGTGCATCTATCCGATGTATGATTTCGCACACCCGCTTGAGGATGCCATTGAAGGCGTTACACACTCTATCTGTACGCTTGAATTCGAAGACCACCGTCCGCTGTATGATTGGGTCATTCGTGAATGTGAGATGGAGAATGTTCCGCGCCAATATGAATTTGCCCGTTTAAACGTAACCAATACGGTAATGAGCAAGCGAAAGCTCAAGCAGCTTGTCGATGAGAAGTTCGTGGATGGCTGGGATGATCCGCGTATGCCAACCATCTCCGGTCTGCGCAGAAGAGGCTTCACACCGGAGGCAATTCGTACATTCTGCCGTGAGATTGGTGTAGCAAGAAGCAATAGCCTTGTTGATGAGAAGATGTTGGATCATTTCATTCGTGAAGATCTTAAGCTGAAAGCACCGCGTACGATGGGAGTTCTGCGCCCGCTAAAGGTTGTTATTACGAATTATCCGGAAGGGCAAGTGGAAATGCTTGATGCAGAGATCAATCCGGAAAATCCAGAGATGGGCATGCGTCAAATTCCATTTTCACGCGAGATCTATATTGAGCAGGACGACTTCATGGAGGAGCCGCCAAGCAAGTACCACCGCCTCTATCCAGGCAATGAAGTGCGCTTAAAGCATGCCTACTTTATCAAATGCAATGATGTGATCAAAGATGAAGATGGTAATGTAGTCGAGATTCATTGTACGTATGATCCGGAGACAAAAAGCGGATCTGGATTTACGGGTCGCAAAGTGAAGGGTACGATTCATTGGGTGGAAGCATCAAATGCTGTGCCGGCCGAATTCCGCTTGTATGAGCCGCTTATTCTTGATGAAGAAGGGGAAGAGGAGGAGGGCAAGACATTCCTTGACTATGTCAATCCGAATTCCCTTGAGATTGTCCAAGGCTTTGTTGAGCCGAATATGAAGGATGCGAAGCCGCATGATAAGTATCAGTTTTTCCGTCATGGCTACTTCAATGTTGATCCAAAGCATACGACAGACGAGAAGCTCGTATTTAATCTTATCGTTTCCTTAAAAAGCTCGTTTAAGCTTCCAAAGTAACTAATACAGACAAGCCTTATCATACATAGGGCTTGTTTTTTTGTGCTCGATATTTCCAACTTGTGCAGATGATTTACGTGTATACTATATAAAAAGATGAAACTACTACCAGGCTATTACGTATGTATTTGTAGTATGTAATTTGGGGGCGTGCAATAATAATGGAAGAAAAAAAAGATAATGAACTTTTAGAAGAATTGGATTATGTATTCAAAAAAATAGGCAGGAAAATCACGCTGGATTTAACCAAGCGCCTCAGTCCTGTTATTTCTGCTTCACAGAGCTTAATTATGAATATTTTAGATAAGAACGGTCCTAAGAAAGTGTCGGAGCTGGCAGAAGAACTTGAAATCACGCTGCCTTCCATTACGACGCTGGCTGATAAGCTTGTGGCGTTGAATTACATTGAGCGGAAGAAATCAGATAAAGACCGACGCATTGTGTATTTGCATATTACGGAAGAGGGACGCCGCATAGTTGAGGAACTAAGTGACGAGAGACGGAAGCGGCTGAAAAAATATTATGAAGCACTGTCAGAAGAAGACATACGTACACTGATTCGTATTTATTATATTATGCTTTCTCATTTAGAAGAGCATGGAAAAAAGGATGGGGAAAGAAGTTAGCGCGCTTCTTCCCTATTTTTTATGAATAAATTATTTACGTGTATTCGACTATTGACGTACGTACAGGTGTACCGTCTATAATATTAATTAGTTTATTTAATTAATATTTCGCGATAAAAAATTTTTGAAGATAGAGAGAAGGGCTTCAGAGCATGATAAGACAAACAGGAGGGATACGATGAAGGTCTATATAGTATACGATAGCGAAAATGGGCATACGCAAGCGGTGGCATCTTCAATAGCTGAGGGTGCGCAAAGCATAGAAGGAGCGGAGGTATTTCTTCGCCATGTTGATGAAGCGGATGTATACGATCTTGTGGATATGGATGCAATTATCTGGGGGTGTCCAGGGCATTTTGGAACCATCAGCTCCGGGTTGAAGACATGGATCGATAAGCTGGGTTATTTGTGGGCGCAGGGTAAGCTCGTAGGAAAAATCGGAGCCGTATTCTGCACAACTGCGTCTTTACACGGAGGCCTAGAGGCAACGATGCTTAATCTTATTACTCCCATGCTGCATCAGGGTATGATTATTGTAGGGCTTCCAGCCAATATTCCTGAGAATGCTTTGTATGGTTCGTTCTATGGGGTTGGAGTCACATGTCCTGTCGAGAAATCTTTGGATGCGCCACCGAATATGCCAAATGAAAATGACCTTGCACTTGGTCGTGCATTAGGCAGACGGGTAGCGAATGTAGCAGGACAATTTGCGGCTGGCCGCCTGGAAGTAAGAGGGTAAGGAAAATGATGACAGGAATTATTATGGGTGTGCTTGCGCTGCTTGCGCTTGTGTTTCTCATTATATTCAATATCCGTGCGTCAACTCGTATGCCGGACGAATCTTCAGCTCCTTCACCAAGCGAACCGGTGCATCACTCACAAGAAGCGGCTGCTTCCCCATCGCGCGAAAAGAAGGAAAAACAGGACATTATACAGCAAGCAGAGCCGCCGACTATAGTACAAGGTAAAGAGAACGTGCGAATATCTAAAAGCCCAGATGATGAATATCGGCAGGCTCTACGACAGATATCTTATGAGCAGCAAGAAGTCAAAAGCGAAGAAGAGCTGCCGGACACTACCATGTCAGATCATGACTATCGTAATGCGATGCGATCTTTAGGAAAAAGAGATGAAAAATAAAGTAAAGCCCTGGCCGAAATATAATGGTCAGGGCTTCACTTTATTATATAGCGAGCTGCGATTATTTTGTCGCTGTGACTTCTGCCTGAAGATTTTCCTCTCTTCCTGCGCCGAACAAGCGGTATGCAGCATGGTGAGTAGGGCCGACATACTTATTGAGCGGGAAGGAATGGCGAATGGCATCCGTAATGAATGCTTTTGCGATATCAATCGCTTCGCGGGCAGACTTGCCTTTTGCCAATTCGGCAGCAATGGCCGCAGAGTATGTGCAACCTGCACCATGTGTGTAGGTTGTTCCGATGCGCTCAGATTCGAGTATTTCGAAGTTCTTTCCATCGTAGAGAACGTCTACTGCCGCTTCGTGCTGCAGTTTGCCGCCGCCTTTAACAATAACGTATTTAGCGCCGTGCTCCTGGATTTTTGCCGCTGCTTCTTTCATCTGATCGACCGTCTTAATCGGACCAAGTCCGCTTAATTGAGAAGCTTCAAACAGGTTTGGTGTTACGACAAGCGCCTTTGGTACAAGCACGTCACGCAGGCAATCGTTCGTCTCCGGATGAAGGGCTTCATCAGCGCCTTTGCACACCATAACCGGGTCGACAACTAGGTTTTTGATATTGTATTTTTCGATTTTACTTGCCGCCATCTCAATAATATCAATGGAGCCAAGCATTCCTGTTTTGGCAGCATCTACTCCAATACCAGCCATAACCGTTTCCAACTGTGCTTCAAGCGTACGTACGTCAATTGGAAATACGTTATGGAACCAATCGTTGTGTGGGTCCTGGGCTACGATAACAGTTAACGCCGTCATGCCGTATACCCCGCGTTCCTGGAATGTCTTCAGGTCAGCTTGAATACCGGCACCGCCGCTTGTATCTGAGCCCGCAATTGTTAATGCTTTATACATGCTCATATGTTCATCCCCTTTGCAACCGCGAATTCATAGTGTATGTTCCTTTATTCTGTGAGGCTCGAAGAAGGATTACTCATCTATTTGATAAATAAATAATTCGCATTCCCACAGGCGGTTTCTATCCTTAATTATAACAATCAGAACGAAGAGTACAATCAAAAAGAGGGACAAGTAGATGTTTTCGAAATCTTATCTTGTTGCAAAGCAAAAAAGCATATGGTATCATTTGGTTACTAATTGAACAACGGTCAATTAATGTGAGGTGAGGTGTTTTCATTGGCAGCAAGAAAAGCAGTCGATCAGGAGCTTACAAGAGAACGAATTTTAGATGCGGCTAGGGAGCTTTTTGTCACGTACGGGTATCGGAATGTATCAATGCGGCAGATTGGACGAGAGCTTGGATACAGTCACGGCTCGATCTATTATCATTTCAAGAATAAGGCAGAGTTATTCTATGCGCTCGTTCGCGAAGGCTTCAGATTACTCGATGTCAAGTTTCATACCACTATGGAGCAAGAACTTGCAGCAGAGGAGAAGCTTGCTGCCATCATGCTTGGGCTCATCGAGTTTGGCCTTACCCATCAAAGCCATTATGAAATTATGTTTTTGATTAAAGACGAGGAAGTAAAAAGCTATCTGCAGCAGGAACCGTATCAAAGCTATGAGAAATTTGCCGGAGCGGTGCATGAATTAAGCGGAAGAAAAGCTGATGCAGCAAAAATATGGTCTGTATTTCTTGCCTTGCATGGCTTTATTTCACACTATTATAAGACAGAGATGAGATTTGAAGATGCAAAGCCGGCGGCTGTGATACATATACAGTTTTTAATACAAGCTCTTCACTAAATTTTTTTGTATAAAATTGAACAATGGTCAATTAAAAAGGGAGAGAATGAAAAACATGAAAAAAGCAATGGTATTAGGAGCATCAGGCGGAATGGGCTATGCGCTGGTGAAGGAGCTTGCTGCGCAGGGAGTTGAAACGATCGCCTTCGCCCGAACAAAAAGCAAACTTGAAGCGCTTTTTGGAACGTGCAAAAATATTCATATCGCACAGGGAGATGCCCGCTTACTTGCGAATATTATAGAAGCCGGCAGCGGCGTGGATGTTATTTTTCATACGATTAACATTCCGTATTCTCAATGGACAGCAGGACATCCTATGATTATGGAGAATGTGCTATCGGCGACAGAAAAGCTTGGTGCCAAGCTGGTAATGGTTGATAATATTTATGCATACGGCAGAGGAAGCGAACAAGCGATTGGCGAAGAGTATCCAAAACAGCCGCATACAAGGAAAGGGAAGTTTCGGCTTACGTTAGAAAATATGATATGGAAAGCAAATCAGACGGGAGTTCCGTCACTGGTTGCCCACTTCCCAGATTTTTATGGACCGCATGCACCCAATACAGTTTTGCACTATACGTTTCATTCGATGCTGCAGGGCAAGCGGGCAATGTTTGTTGGTGGGCAGGAGATCAAGCGGGAATATATTTTCACACCGGACGGGGCAAAGGCGCTGATCGAGCTTGCAAAGCGGGAAGATGCGTACGGCCAGCATTGGAATATTCCAGGATACGGGGTCATTACCGGTAAGGAGATCATCGCGATCGCAAGAGAATTTACAGAGTTTACCGGCAAGGTAGGAACGGTTGGCAAGGGAATGATTACGCTGCTTGGTTTATTTAACAAAGATATGCGGGAAATAAAGGAATTAATGTACTTAATGGAAGAGCCAGTCGTCTTATCCGGCAGCAAGTATGAGGCACATATTGGACCGCTGCCTAAAACTCCGTATAAGGAGGGGATTCGGCAGACGATAGCATGCATGAAAGGAGCTTAGAGGCACACTATGATTTTAATTGGTTTGACCGGCTGGGGAGATCATGATAATTTATATGTCGACAAAATTCCCAGTCAAGATAAACTCCAGGTGTATAGCTCATACTTTCCTGTGGTGGAAGTAGATAGTTCGTTCTATGCAGTGCAGCCGGTAAAAAATTATGTGAAGTGGGTCCGTGATACGCCGGAGCGCTTCCGCTTCCTTATTAAAGCCTATCAGGGTATGACCGGACATCTTCGTGGAGAGAATCCGTTTGAGAGTATGGGAGAGATGTTCGCTGCGTTTACGTCATCGATTCAGCCTGTCATCGACGCAGGTAAGCTTGCAGCGGTGTTATTTCAATATCCACCCTGGTTTGACTGCACACAGAAGAATGTTGGTATTCTTCGTTATACGAAGGAGAAGATGGGAGACATTCCGGTTGCGCTTGAATTTCGCCATCAGAGTTGGTTTGCACCTCGGATGAGAGAGCAGACGCTTTCCTTTATGGAGCGGGATGGCTGGATTCACAGCATCTGTGATGAGCCGCAGGCCGGTGTGGGCTCTGTTCCCACGGTTCTTCATCCTACTCACCCATCGTTGACCGTTGTGCGGTTTCATGGTCGCAATGTATCAGGCTGGCACAGCAGCGGACAGCCGAATTGGCGCGATATCCGCTATTTATACCGATATAATAAGGAAGAACTGTACGAATGGAAGGAGAAGCTGTTATACCTTTCATCCAAATCGAAGGATGTGTGCGTGGTATTCAATAATAATTCCGGCGGGGATGCGGCAGATAATGCTAAACAATTAATGGAACTTCTGGGAATTGAATACGAAGGACTTGGACCGCGCCAGCTCAAACTTTTTTAATGAATGATAAGGGATTTGTAATTGAACAACAAACAAAATTATCAGGAAGAAAGAACTCGTTTACTTAGTTGTGCGAGTATCTTTCTTCCTTTTTATTGCACAATAAACTTTCAAAGTCTATTTATGAAATATTTATGAAGAAAATTTGTGAACTTTTTTTGTCGATTTTGTTACAAGGTCACCGAATTGCGGTAACTTTGCTATAATAGGCGTCGCATCCGAACTTTTATATTATAACCACCATGAATAAGGAGAATAAGATAGCGAACTTTTTTTTGAAAAAATATGGATGTGGAGCTGTCTTAAGGGAACAGAAGGGAGGTAACTGGAGCAGTTATGACTAAAAAAGGTCTTGTGAAATTAGGTGCATTATTACCTTTTTTGCTGCTATTGCTCACTGGTTGTACAGAAAAAGTCGATGTATTAGACCCTAAGGGTCCAGTCGCACAAAGCCAGTATAACTTGATTCTTTGGTCTTTTGCATTGGTATCGCTTGTATTGATCGTAGTATTCGTCCTGTTTACCATCATTTTAATTCGTTACCGTGAAAGACCGGATAATATGGATTATGAGCCGCCGGACACACATGGAAACACGAAGCTAGAAATTCTCTGGACGGTTATTCCTGTAATCATCGTTCTTGCTCTTGCCATTCCTACAGTACAAATTACGTACGGGTTGGAGAAAAAACCTGTAACGCCGGAAGATAAAAAGCCGGTAAAAGTTCAGGTAGTTGCCGCAGACTGGAAATGGATATTCAAATATCCTGAACAGGGAATTGAGACAGTAAACTATCTACACATTCCAACTGGACGTCCAATCGACTTCCAACTTGACGCTACAGCGAATATGAACTCCTTCTGGATTCCGAAACTGGGCGGGCAGGAATACACGATGCCAGGTCATACGGGTTATCTCTGGCTGCAAGCGGATGAGCCAGGTACGTATGAAGGAAAGAGTGCCAACTTTACGGGTGAAGGATTCGCGCACATGAAGTTCCAAGTCATTGCACAGGAGTCTGAAGAATTCGAGAAGTGGGCAAAAGAAACGAAAGCAACAGCACCCAAATTGACTGATGAGAAATTCAAAGAAATCATCAAGAAGGGTATTTTGGATGAACGCTTGACGTTCTCTAGTACACATGATGACGCGATTATTGAAACTGTACACAAGTATCGTAAGAAATCTGGCGAAAATAGCCATGAACAACACTAGAGGGTAACTCTGTGACGGAAGGAGGAAGGAAGAGTGCGTTGGGATGAATTTTTTGTAACAGGCGACCCGATGATCTACGCTGCGGATGCTTCCATTGTGCTAGCCACAATTGCGATCGTAGCTGTACTAACGTACTTTAAGAAGTGGAAGTGGCTCTGGACAGAGTGGCTTACTACCGTTGACCATAAAAAAATTGGTATCATGTACATTCTCGCCGCCCTTTTGATGATGTTCCGGGGTGGTGTGGACGGATTGCTGATGCGTGTCCAATTGGCCGCACCAGAGATGAAGTTCCTTGAATCAGAACACTACAACCAAATCTTTACTACACACGGTACGCTGATGATTCTCTTCATGGCGATGCCGTTCATCTTTGGTATGATCAACATTGCAATGCCGCTCCAAATTGGAGCCCGTGACGTTGCATTCCCATGGTTGAATGCTCTGAGCTTCTGGCTCTTTTTTGCGGGTGCAATGCTGTTTAACCTTTCATTCGTTATTGGTGGTTCTCCGGATGCCGGATGGACAAGCTATACGCCGCTGGCAAGCCTTGAGCATAGTCCGGGCGTAGGGCAGAACTATTATCTATGGGGGCTTCAGCTCTCGGGTATCGGTTCCTTAGCGAGTGGTATTAACTTTATTGTTACGATCTTACGACTGCGTGCTCCAGGTATGACACTGGCAAAAATGCCGATGTTCACTTGGTCCGTATTAATTACATCAGTTATTATCGTTTATGCGTTCCCGATTCTGACAGTTGCTCTGGCACTGCTTACATTAGACCGTATGTTTGGAACACACTTCTTTACGGTAGATGGCGGCGGTATGCCGATGATGTGGGTAAACTTATTCTGGATGTGGGGACACCCGGAGGTATATATCGTTATCCTCCCGGCGTTTGGTATATTCTCCGAGATCGTAGCTACGTTCTCGCGTAAACGACTGTTTGGTCACAATGCGATGGTTATTTCTATGGTCGCCATCGCGGGTCTGAGCTTTATCGTATGGGCGCATCACTTCTATACGATGGGTGCGGGGCCAGGTGTTAACTCATTCTTCTCAGTTTCAACCATGCTGATCGCAATACCGACAGGTGTTAAGATCTTTAACTGGCTGGCTACGATGTATAAGGGACGCATTCGCTTCACGGTACCGATGATGTGGACGCTTGCGTTTATTCCGAACTTCGTAATCGGTGGTGTAACGGGCGTTATGCTCGCAGCCGCTCCAGCTGACTATCAATATCACAACAGCTACTTCCTTGTATCGCACTTCCACTACGTGCTGATCGGGGGCGTTGTGTTCGGTATGATCGCAGGTATGTACTACTGGTGGCCAAAAATCTTCGGCTTCAAGCTTAATGAGCGCCAAGGTAAACACGGTTTCTGGTGGTTTATGATCGGATTTAACGTAACATTCTTCCCGCAGTACATTCTTGGTCTGATGGGAATGCCGCGCCGTATTTACATGTACAGCAACCCTGATTGGGGACTGCTGAACCTGACATCTACGGTGGGTACATTAATGCAAGGCGTCGGCTTCTTGATTATCTGCTACAACATCTATTGGAGCATTCGTTATGCGCCACGTACGAACGAAGCTGATCCATGGGATGCACGTACACTGGAGTGGGCGATTCCGTCTCCGGCTCCGTACTATAACTTCTCTCGTATTCCTGAGGTGAAAGAAATTGACCCAGTATGGTATGCGAAGAAGCGTGGCGAGAAGGTAATCGATGGTCCGCTTGAGAAGGTCCATATGCCGAGCAATTCTGGCGTTCCGTTCATTCTTGGACAGATCTTCTTCGTATTCGGCTTTGGATTTGTCTTCGGATGGTATTGGATGGTCATTCCGGCCTTCATCGGTGTCCTGCTCTGCATGGCATGGAGATCGTTTGACTACGATGATGGCTATTATGTAAGCACAGATGAAATTAAGAAGATAGAGGGGGTATAACGATGGCAGCACACGTTGATCCAGGGTACAAGGGACCCCTCGAATATGGTACGGAAGAAGGCAGAATGAATATTCTTGGCTTCTGGATTTTCCTTGGAGCCGAGTTCGTTCTCTTCTCGTGTCTGTTTGCGATGTACATCATTCTTCAAGGAAGTACAGCGGGCGGACCAACTTCACAAGAGATTTTTGAATTCAAGAGTTTCATGATTCAAACCATGTTGCTTTTGACCAGTAGTTTTACTTGCGGGCTGGCCATTCATGAGATGCGTCGCGGAAAAGCGAAACCGCTGATCATCTGGTTGATCATTACGCTGCTTCTTGGTCTTGGCTTCCTGTACATGGAGATTGAAGAGTTCTTACTTTATATCTATCATGAAGGAGCTACATGGGGCACAAGCGCGTTTCTCTCCTCCTTCTTCGCATTAGTAGGAACACACGGTTTGCACGTAACGCTTGGTTCTCTGTGGATGATCAGTATCATCATTCAATTGGCACAGCGCGGATTGACACCGAAAACGACACGTAAGGCGTTCATTATCGGTCTGTACTGGCACTTCCTGGACGTTATGTGGATTTTCATCTTTACGATCGTATACTTGTCAGGAATGGTGGTGTAATCGATGGCTTCTCCTACTAACAATAATGAACCGTATACTGAGGAACATGAGGATCACGGGTTTCCGTGGGGACACGTAGTTGGCTTTGTTCTGTCTCTTGTCCTAACATTTGCGGCAATCTGGTTTGTACTTAACTCTGGATTAGCTACAAATGTTGCCATCGGTATCAGCATCGTCTTGGCGATTCTGCAAGTATTTGTACAGTTGTACATGTTTATGCATATCCGTGAGACAAGATCGGCTATCTTCCAGACAGGCGGGATCTACTTCGGGATATTCGTAGCCTTTACGGTTGTGCTTGGTTCCATCTTTGTTATGTGGTATGTATTGATGAACCATGCGTATTAAGAAATAAGAAAGCGGGTTGCCGTTATGCGGCGCCTGCTTTTTTGTATTCAATCATTCATCGTAAATTGTGGTAAAAATAAAGAGACACTCCATAAAAGATGAGGTGAAGGCTATGCTATATACATATGAGATTAAGACGCAGGCACGTGATCAATTTGTTGAAATTACAGATAAGGTACAAGCGGCCATCGAAAAAGAGGGATTGAAGGAAGGGATCGTCGTTGTCTATTGCCCGCATACGACAGGTGGTATTACGATTAATGAAAATGCGGACCCTGATGTTGTACATGATATGCTAATGCGGCTAGATGAAGTCTATCCGTGGAACATCCTAAATACCGACATGGCGAAGGAAATTCAGCTTCACACCTAAAAGCAAGTACGGTAGGAGCTTCACAATCTATTCTTGTAAAGGATGGAAAGCTTTTATTGGGAACGTGGCAGGGGATTTATTTCTGCGAATTTGATGGCCCACGTCAGCGGACATTCTACGTCGCCATTCAAAAAGGATAAGCGAGCGCATTGGAGCGGGCGCTGTACTTTTGTAAAAGTGTAAACTCGCTTATGATAAAGAGAGAGGCAAACGAGCATAGTATTCATGAATGGAGTGATAGAGAGTATGGACAGCACAACAGGAAAGCGCCAGGAGCTTGCAACATTTGCCGGAGGCTGCTTCTGGTGTATGGTCAGCCCGTTCGAAGAGATGCCGGGCATCGAAAGCGTAGTATCCGGCTACACAGGCGGCCATAAGGAAAACCCCACCTATGAAGAAGTATGCTCGGAGACGACAGGGCATTATGAGGCGGTACAAATCACATTTGATCCGGACGTATTTCCGTACGAAAAGCTGCTGGATATTTACTGGCAGCAGATCGATCCGACCGATCCCGGCGGCCAGTTTCATGATCGAGGCCAGTCGTATCAAACGGTGATTTTTTATCACAGTGAAGAGCAGAGACTGGCAGCGGAAGCATCGAAAAAAGCGCTGGCAGACAGCGGACGCTTCACCAAGCCCATCGCAACCAAAATTCTGCCTGCAAGCACGTTCTATTCGGCAGAAGACTATCATCAAGGGTATCACAAGAAGAATCCGCTTCATTATAAGATGTACCGCAGAGGATCAGGCCGTGAAGCCTTCATTGAAGAGGCGTGGGGACCGACGCGTAATAAAGCACTGCTTAAGGAGCGACTGACTCCGATGCAATATGAAGTAACACAGAATAACGGCACAGAGCCGCCGTTCCGCAATGAATATTGGGATAATAAGCGGGAGGGGCTCTATGTGGATATCATCTCAGGCAAGCCGCTTTTCAGCTCGCTTGATAAGTTTGATTCTGGATGTGGCTGGCCGAGCTTCACGAAGCCGCTGGTAGAAGAAGATATTGAAGAGAAGTCAGATTATAGCCATTTCATGGTTCGTACCGAAGTGCGGAGCAAGGAATCAGACTCGCATCTAGGCCATGTATTTAACGACGGACCGGCTCCAACCGGATTGCGCTACTGTATCAATTCCGCATCATTGCGCTTTATTCCAAAAGAAGAGATGGAGCGAGAAGGCTACGGTCAATACTTGCATCTATTTGACGAAAATAAAAAGATATAATATATACGATATTGTGGATAGTTGGTCACACCTGTGGGGTGTGGCTTTTTTTATGCAAACACAGTTAGCGAATGCACTGAAAATTTGCACAACGCAAAAAAATATTGCAGGCCTATATGCAAGAAAATGACGTATATGGACCCTGATAAGAGAGCGCGTATTATCATTTTCTATGCCCCTCCCTACCTTCCACATAATTATTTGAATAAGAAAAAAGAGAAGGATCGTGAGCTGCTTGCCATCATCGAGGAAGTTTTGGAGACCGTAGAAGAAAAGACTGGAGAACGTTTTGTCCTAAAAAAATTTTTTCCATATTTAGCGGATGGAAGCTTTCTATCTTTGCATGAAACGGATGAAGAAATCCTTTCATTAATTAAGAATTTTCCTCAATGGCATCAGATCTATCCCGTTCCTGTGAATGATATTCGAGACTTGAATATTGCCTCCGTAAACATTGGTGTCTATGGAAAAGACGGACATAAATGGACGGAGCGGGTATATAAGCCATATACATTCGGCGTACTTCCCAGCTTAATTCGCGCAGTTACGTATCGCCTGTTACATTGTCAGTCAGAAATGACGGTGAGCAGATAAACATACAAGAAGATAGCGAGGTCAGTCTGCATTTCAACGGCAGGCTGGCCCTTTTTGCAAATAACATACAATTTTTTAACAATTTATTTATTCTGCCATAACAATGCGGCTGTATTGTATAAGTAACAAGTGAATACGACAAGGTTGGAGTCTAGGAGAAACCTCAAATAGAACTTACAAGATAGCCGTTCGTGTACTGCGTTTGCGCGGTATATGAATGCTGCTTGCACGCTGTAATTCTATTTAAGGTTTTTTTGTTTGAGGAGGAGCGCATTGTGAATCGTACAGACTTTTATACAAAGCTTGCAAACAGCAGAAAGATCGCTTCGATCAAAGATGAGAGACTGCTTGAAAAAGCACTTGAAGCCGATGTAGGTTCCGTTGTCCTGTCGGTTGGAAATGTAGGTAATATTGCGCGCTACGTACAGCTTTATAAAGCGAAAGGAATTCCTGTGTTCGTTCATCCGGAGAGGATCGGTGGGATGAGCCAAGATAAGGATGGTATTGCATTTCTAGCCAGATGTGTAAGGCCGGATGGCATTGTGACTACCCGCAACAGTCTAATCAAGCAAGCGAAAAAGCAGGGGCTTCTGACCGTTCAACGCTTCTTTTTGATTGATAGTGATGCGATTATCTCAATCAAAAACTCGGTTCAGGAGACAGAGCCGGATGCGATAGAGATTATGCCGGCGCTTCTGCCCGAATTCATTATGGAATTTCGCAGCCAGCTCTCCATACCTATTATTGCCGGGGGATTGCTGTCAAATCGGCAGCAGATGAATGAAGCGCTGCATTATGGAGCCATCGCTGTATCTATGGGAAATCACCGATTATGGAAGGAGAAGATGAAGAATGAACGCTATCCGCTGCCTGCTGTTTGATCTGGATGGAACACTGCTTGATAGCCGTGATTCTGTAGTAGATGCAGTATATGCTACGGCAGAGGCACACGTGCCGGGTCAGTTTACAAGAGAAGCCATCATGATGCGCTTTGGTGAATCGTTCGATGAATTCGTGGAAGTAATCGAGGTATCACTGGGCGGAAGATATACGAGAGAGCAGGTGTTTCAGTATTATTTCGAGCACCTGAATACGTATCATGATCGTACGATTCGTCTTTTTCCAGGTATTCAAGAAGGATTATATACATTAAAAGAGGCGGGGTATTCTCTCGGCGTTGTGACGAATAAGCAGCGGGATTTTACAATGCGCGGGTTGCAGATTGCGGGGATTCAGTCCTTCTTTGATTCGGTTGTGACTATTGATGATGTAAGCGCGGGAAAGCCTGCAGCAGAACCAATACTACGGGCTATGGCAGAGCTTAGAGCATTGCCTGCTGAGACGGTGATGATTGGTGATAGCAAATATGATGTCCTTGCAGCCAAGGCTTCTGGCGTAAGCAGTGTATTGCTTGATTGGTATGAAGCCGTTCATGATATTTCCATATGTCCGGACCATTACTTTCTGAATTTCCAAGACCTTGTGAGCGAATTGACGCTGCAAAAAACGAAATGAGAGGAGTGGGGATAAGATGGCACACGTTACGTTAAAGCAAATTAGCAAAAAGTATGAAAGTCAAACAGTAATTGAACGTCTTGATTTAGCCATTCCAGACGGTTCATTTACTGTACTCGTCGGGCCGTCCGGATGTGGTAAATCAACGACACTGCGCATGATTGCCGGATTAGAAACGATCACCGCTGGAGAGTTGTGGATCGGAGGGGAGCAGGTGAACCATCTGCCGCCGGGAAAGAGAGATGTGGCGATGGTATTCCAGAACTACGCATTGTATCCAACCATGAACGTATTCGACAACATTGGTTTTGGACTTCGGAACAGAGGCATATCCCGTGCAGAAACGAAAAAACAGGTAGAAGAAATCGCTGAGGTAGTTGGACTGGCGGACTTTTTATATCGCAAGCCTTCCCAACTATCCGGTGGCCAGCGGCAGCGGGTAGCCCTAGCCCGTGCCATGGTGAAAAAGCCTAAAGTATTTCTGATGGACGAGCCGTTGTCTAATCTGGATGCAAAGCTGCGCAATCAGATGCGAGTGGAGCTGACAGCGCTGCATAAGCAGATGGGGACAACATTCGTCTATGTGACACATGATCAGGTAGAAGCAATGACGATGGGCGACCAGATTGTGGTGATGAATCAGGGCAAGATCCAGCAGATTGCCTCTCCGATTGATCTATATTCCATGCCGGAGAATTTATTTGTAGCTCAATTCATCGGATCTCCTCCCATGAATGTAATCGCATCTGCTAACCATTCTTCCTGTGTCATTGGATTTCGTCCGGAGAAAGCAAATATCGATGTGCAAACGGGAATCTCTTCTGATAAAGGAGGCGGGCTTGTGCTTGACGGTACGCTTGCATCAAGAGAAATACTTGGCTCTGAGCTTTTGTATCATGTCGAGACGGGCTGCGGGCGGATTATTGTCAAAGGCAGTACGGAGAGCATTATCGAAATCGGAACGAACGTACGAATAATGGTAGATGCCAAGCACTTATACTTTTTTGATAGCAAAACCGGTGCAAAATTGGCTGGTGAGAAGGTACGAGGTATAGCCAATGCTGTAGTAGGAGGCATCGCATAATGCAGAATGAAGCAATGGCAAAAACAGATATAGAAGGATTGAGCGCTTCCTATACGCAGACCAGCGGCCAGCCTGCACCTATGATGGAGCGTTGGGAAAAAATTCGGCCTTATGTCTATGTGGCACCGGCCCTGCTATTTTTTGCTCTATTCTTCTTCTATCCGATTGGCTATGTCATCTACCTTAGTTTCCATGATTGGTCGCTGCTGAATCTCGAAGCAAAAGAGTGGGTAGGTTTTGCTAACTTCGCCGACTTATTCAAGGAGCAAGAGTTCTATCAGGTGGTCTTGAATACGGGAATCTTTACTGTACTTACGGTAGCGCTTGGCATCGGACTTGCCTTTTTGCTGGCTCTTTGGCTGAATCGAAAGGCAAAAATCTATGGAATTATTCAGGGAACAATCTTCAGTCCGCATATCATCTCGCTTGTGTCTGTATCAATGTTATGGATGTGGATGATGGACCCGCAGTACGGCTTGTTAAATGCGGTTCTTGAAGCTGTAGGATTGCCTGCGTATACGTGGTTGAGCGATACGAAAAGCGCACTGCTCTCCCTTGTGCTGGTCAGCGTGTGGAAAGTTGTAGGCTACAATACGATTGTATTCATTGCTGGGCTGCAGAGTATTCCGCGTGATATTTATGAGGCAGCAGAACTTGACCGGGCTTCACGTCTTAAAACATTGTACAACATTACGATTCCTATGCTTTCGCCAACGATCTTTTTCCTGCTGGTAATCAATACGATCTCGTCCTTCCAGGTATTCGATACGATTGCGATTATGACGCAGGGTGGTCCTGTTAACAGTACAAATATGCTTGTCTACTATATTTATGAACAAGGTATGGATTTCTTCAACGGAGGTATTGCTTCTGCCGCCTCTGTAATTCTGCTCATACTTGTCGGTGTGCTGACATGCATTCATTTTGCTTTTATGTCCCGGCGCGTTCATTACCGTTAATACCGGAAGATAAGGAGGGCATGTATGTATTCCGCTCGTCTCTATGTATATAAAACAATCGAATGGCTGCTTCTGCTAAGCGTCGCGCTTATCTTCGTATTTCCCTTTCTATGGATGGCGCTGACCGCTTTTAAGACACTGCCGGAAGTGTTTCAATTTCCCCCGGCTCTTCTGCCGGAGTCCTGGCAATTCAAAAACGTTGCGATTGCCTGGCAATCAGGTCCGTTTCTTACATATTTGGTGAATAGTCTGATCGTTGCAGTAGCCATTTTGGCTTTGCAGGTGCTTACGGCTGTCCCGGCCGCTTATGCGTTTGCCAGGTATAATTTCAAAGGCCGGAACATGCTGTTCGGGTTGACGCTTGTCGCACTTATGATTCCGCCTCAAGTGATCTTTCTACCGATCTATGTATTCATGAGTGAATGGAATCTTGTTAACACGCTCTGGTCGTTGATTTTGCCTTATGGAGCCAGCGCTTTTGGCATATTTCTGCTTAGGCAATCATTTATGCAGGTGCCGGATGAGGTGATTGAAGCGGCTCGACTTGATAATGCCAGCGAGTGGAGAATCATGTGGAGAGTAATGGTGCCGATGGCTAAGCCGGTTCTCGTCACATTTGGTCTTTTTAGCTTTATCTATCATTGGAATGATTATTTCTGGCCGCTTATTATGACGAATAATGAACAGGTCCGTACGCTGCCGATCGGGGTGGCGATGATGAAATCAACAGAGGGTGACATGCTGTGGCACGTAATTATGGCAGGCAATATGATTCTAGTTGTCCCGATTTTGTTGATCTTCTTCTTCGCTCAGCGGCACATTATTAGCGCATTTGTCTATCAATCTAAGTAAGAAAAAAGGCTTTACAGGAACAATGTTCCGAAAAAATATATAGGAGAGAGGAAGATCAGGTATGAAAAGGTGGGTTACTGCTTCATTGACAATGTTGTTAAGTGCATCATTACTGGTTACCGGATGTTCAAGCCAGTCCGCTAAGACGGGCGGGGCAGCGGAAGGAGCACAGGCGGCAGCCGATGGCAAGCCGGTCCAAATCGATTTCTGGTATTCACTCGGCGGTAACAACGGGAAAAAAATTGAAGAGATGACCAAGAAATTCAATGAGACACATAAAGATATCATCGTAAAACCGGCCTATCAGGGCGACTATTATCAAAATCATGCGAAAGTATTGTCTGCGGTAACGGCTGGCAACCAGCCTGATGTAACGATGGTAGAAGCGGGCGTTGTTGGTACGTTTGCGGATGCCAAAGTACTAGAAGATCTCGGCCCATATGCCAAAGACATGGAGAAGAAATACATTCCGGGTCTTATGGGGAACTCGTATTGGAAAGACAAGCTGTATGCTGTCCCGTTTAATCGCTCCACACCGCTCTTATATGTGAACCGTGATCTGCTCAAGAAGGCAGGGCTTGATCCGGCCGGTCCGAAAACATGGAATGAGCTTATTGAATATTCACGTAAGCTAACGCAAAAAGAAGGCGGCAAAACAAAAACATACGGCTTCTCCACACCGATTGACATCTGGTTCTATGAAGCACTGGTTTTCCAGAACGGCGGAAAAATTCTTAGTGAAGACGGAAAGCAGCTTGCTTTAAACAATGAAGCAGGCAAGGCACCGCTTGAGCTATGGACGAATATGGTGAAGGAAGGCATTATGAAGAATCCTCCAGGGGAAAAATATAATGCGTGGGATGTAGCGAAGCAGGATTTCCTCAACGGTCAGGTAGCGATGATCTTTACTTCCACAGGTGATTTAAAAGCGCTTGAATCGACCGCTTCTTTTGATGTGGGTACGGCATTTCTGCCGGCTGGCAAGACATACGGTGCACCGACTGGCGGTGCGAATCTAGTGATGCTCTCCAAGTCTTCGGATGAAGAGAAGAAAGCTGCATGGGAATTCATGAAATGGATGACAGATACACCGCAGACAATTGACTGGTCGCTTGCTTCCGGGTATATGCCAGCAACGAGTGAAGCGGTAGCATCGAAGCAGATGCAGGATGTATATAAGGAAAGACCGAATCTGAAGGTAGCGGTTGACCAGCTTGAATATGCAACCGCCCGCCCAATGGTACCTGGCTACAAGGAAATGCAGGAAGTCATCATGGCGGAACTGCAGCGTGTGATGCTCGGTCAGGCTACTCCGGATGAAGCAATTGCCGCCATGGAGAAGAAAGCAGAGAAAACATTGAAGAAATAACCAAGGAGGATGATCATATGAATGTTTGTATGGCTCATCGAGGCTGGTCCGGTCAAGCCCCGGAGAATACGCTTGCTGCTGTGCGGCTCGCACTTACACACCCTGATATTACAGCAATGGAGATTGATGTACAGCTTTCAAAAGATGAGGTTCCGGTTGTTATGCATGATTTTACGCTAGGACGCACTGTGCATGCGAGTGGTACGGTACGAGATTATACCTTAGAAGAGTTGAAGCGCTTCGACGCGGGTTCCTGGTTCGATCATTCGTTCACAAATGAAACGATACCATCACTTGAAGAGGTGCTAAAAGAGGTACAGGGCAAGCTGCATCTAAATATTGAATTAAAAACTGCCGGCGATATGTATCCGGGTCTGGAAGAGAAGGTGGTCGAGCTGGTACGAGCGCATGGGATGGAAGATGAGGTATGGATCACTTCATTTGACCATGATGCAATTAAACGGGTACATAAACTGGCACCTGAATTGAAAAAAGGGTTAATTTTTGGCGGGAAATCAACCCTCTTGCGAGAGCAGTTGGCGGAGACGGGTGCGACGATTCTCTCCATTCCGTATCCGTATCTGACGCGTGACTTTGTAAGTGAGATGCATGCTGAAGGCTATACGGTAGTCGCTTGGACGGTGGATGAACCAGCTCATATTCAGCAGGTTATGGAATTGCATCCTGCTTTGCAAATTTGCACAAATCATCCGGACCGAATGCTGGAAATAAAGAAAAAGATATAGGTAACACGGTATAGAAAAAGCGCTGCGATTTGTGCGGCGCTTTTTCTTATCAGCACATTTCATCACATGTTAGGAAAAAATATTTATGTCTTATGTATTGCGTCCTTTCAATTTCTGAGTATAATACTGTACATATACTTCGCATACGAAATATTAGACAGATAAAGTAAAGAAAGAGGGAAAAGGATGAATAGAAAGGGAATATTGTGGATTCTTCTTTCGGTAATGATGATAAGCGGAGGTGGAATTAGCTATTATTACTGGTATCAAGGTGCACACTATGTAACAACAGAAGATGCGCGTATCCAGGGCGATTCCTATCGAGTTATGCCGCAAATTGCCGGGGAAATAATGCAGATTCATGTCGAAGAAGGAGATGTTTTGCGGCAGAACGATGCCGTTGCCGAACAGGATGCTGCCAACATGGATCCAAGTATGGTGAGTCATGCTATGCTGCGTGCTCCAATTGATGGCACTGTTATAAAAGTGTATATGAGAAAGCATGAGATGGGTACGCCAGGCCAGCCCGTCGCTATGATGATGGATATGAATCATTTATATGTATCAGCCAACATCGAAGAGACAGATATTGAAAGAATTAAACCGGGTCAGCAGGTAGACATCGTGTTAGATGCGCTGAGCGGCAAGTCGGTAACAGGAAAAGTACGGAAGATCGGTAAGGCTTCCAATTCGACATTTTCTTTGATTCCGGCAACCAATGCCAGCGGCAACTTCAATAAAGTTACCCAGCGGATTCCTATCGAAATTACAATTAATCAACCGAAGGATATAGAACTCATTCCAGGTACAAACGTGGAAGTTAAAATCCATGTTACATAGCAGGGAGGAAATAATATGAGCAATTCTGCAGCCGCTGCTACTACTCCTCCCGCCGAATCAGCCGCTTACCGCTGGTTGGCGCTGATTGCTGTAATCGTTGGCGCTTTCGTTGCGATTCTGAACAACAGTTTAATCAATGTTGCAATTCCCAAATTGACCAATGTGTTTGGATCAACAACAGACCGCATTCAATGGGTACTGACAGGCTATATGCTGGCTTCCGGGGTTATTATTCCGATTAGTGGGTATATGGGAGACCGCATTGGATACAAGAAGTTTTTTATCATCTCACTTGGTGTATTTACGGCAGGCACACTGTTCTGTGCTATAGCCTGGAGCGATACGTCGCTGATTATAGCACGGGTAATCGCCGGGTTGGGTGGCGGTGTAATTATGCCGATCAGCATGGCCATTATCTATAAAATTATGCCTCGCGATCAGATCGGTACAGCGCTTGGACTATGGGGAGTATCCGCGATGGTAGCGCCGGCCGTCGGGCCTACGCTGAGCGGGTATTTAATTGAATGGTTTAACTGGCGCTTTCTGTTCATCGTCAATATTCCGGTTGCCTTATTTGCGATTCTGCTTGTATCGGTCCTATTAAAAGAGACGGAGACAATTAAAGGGAAGGCATTTGACACATGGGGCTTTGTCCTTGCAGCTCTTTCGGCAGGCACGCTTCTCTACGCGCTCAGCAATGGCCAGTCTGTGGGCTGGACGTCATTTGAAATCGTAGCGCTGCTTTTTATCTCGTTTTGGTCGCTTGTATTTTTATTGTGGGTGGAGACGGGAAAGGAACATCCTATTATCGATTTGAGTTTGTTTAAGAATTCTACGTTTACATTAAGCGTGATTACTGCAAGTCTCGTAACGATTGGGATGTTTGGCGGCGTATTTTTAACACCGATTTTTCTGCAGAGCATACAGGGGGTATCGGCGATCGATACCGGTATTATCCTTATTCCACAGGCGATTGCCATGGCAGTCATGATGCCTGTTGCCGGTAAGCTGTTCGATAAGTTCGGTGTGATTCCGCTCGGTCTGATCGGATTAACGGTAACAAGTGTTATGACATATGAGCTACATCGATTGAGCGTGGACACATCATTTTTCTGGTTAGAGACGGTGCTGGCGATACGTGGAATTGGGATGGGGCTTTGTATGATGCCGTTATCCACGGCAGGGATGAATGCAGTAGCTCCACAGCAGGTAGGAGATGCTTCTTCACTCTCTAATTTAATTCGTCAGGTGGCAGGTTCACTTGGTATTGCGGTATTGACTGCGATTATGCAGCAGCGGACAACGCTGCATGCACAGCAGATTAGCGAATCTGTAACGGATGCGGGCATGCAGTATTTTCAAAGTGTATTCAGCTCCAGTGCAGGTACTGTAATTGGAGGGATTATCCAGAGAGAGGCTCTGTCATGGGCGATTGCGGATACATTTTTAATTTCAGCGGTTCCTTTATTTATCACGATTCCGCTTGTTCTTCTATTTAAGCAGAAAAAGGAAGCGCCTCAGCTGCAGGCAGAAGCAAAATAAAGGCAGAGAGAAAGGGAAAAAGCATGAAAAAAGAAAAACGTACAAAGGCTGTTGCGTGTCTATTGCTAGGAGCACTTACGCTCGCAGGGTGCAGTACAAGTGCGAAGGAGGCTGCAAGCCCTGAGGTTCCGATTCCGGTTCGAGTAGCACAGGCACATGAAGGAGCGCTTGGCGGAAAGATCTATACGGGAACGGTACTTCCGGATCAGAAGGTTAATATTGTACCGAAAATCCCAGGCAAAGTGGCAGAGATGCCAGTCGAGGTCGGTACACGGGTCAAAAAGGGAGACGTATTATTCCGTCTAGAAGATAAAGATTTACGCAACGCAGTAGTAAAAGCAGAAGCAGCCGTGTCAGCGGCGCAAGCAGGTGTGCATACAGCAGAGACGGCCCGCGAATCCGGTGTCATTCAGGCTACAGGAGGAGCTGTGCAATCGAAGAGCGGCATGCTCCAGGCCAAAAGCAGCATGCTGCAGGCACAAGGCGCTATCACTCAAGCGAAAAGTGCGTTAGAGCAGGCAGCGAATGGTGTAGAGGATGCGGAAAACTCATTTGGCAAAGCCAAGCAAGCGCTCGAAGATGCTAAGGTAAACCGTGATCGTATGAAGCAGTTGTTTACACAAGGAGCTGCTTCAAAAGCGCAACTAGAGCAGGTTGAGACAGGCTTGGTCAATGCGCAGGCAGCTTACCGCAGCGCGGAGATCGATCGTGCGAACGCAAAGGATAAGCTTACCGCAGCGCAAAAATCATTAGATACGGCACAAAAAAGCTATAGTAATGCAGCAAACAGTTATGAGAATGCGAGTGGTGGCTATGCGAACGCACAAAAGCAAGTAGGGGTCTCGCAGAGCACATCTGTCATTGAGGCAAGCCGCCAATCTTTGAAGCAGGCGGAAGTGGGAGCAAACATTGCGCGTGATGCACTAGGAGATGCAACCGTTGTATCGCCAATTGACGGCATTATCGGTGCTAAAAATGCGGAAGTCGGGGAAATGGTATCGGCTCAGATGCCTGTATTGGTTGTTGCCAATCTTGATAGTGTAACGGTCTTGACGTATTTGCCTGCTGATCAGATTAACAATATAGAGCAGGGAAGTCAGGTACAAGTAAAAGCAACAGCATTTGATCATGTGGTAACTGGAACGGTGAAGAACATAAGCCCGCTTGATGAGAAGGGAAAAGGCTATCCGGTACAAGTAAGCGTACCAAATCCAGAATTGAAGCTGAAATCCGGTATGTTGGCGGAAGTTCGCATCTTAGCGCCCGATTCCCGTCGAGGCATCGTCATTCCGGCTTCTGCTGTTGTAAAAGACAATGGGAAAACCTTCGTATATACGCTTGAAGGTGACAAGGCTAAGCGGGTAGAAGTAAAGGAAGTCGCAGAGAAAGGATCGGAAGCGCTGATTGCGTCCGGACTTGCAAAGAATGCACGCGTCATCTCAAACAATGTGGCATTATTATCTAATAACGCCACAGTAGAAGTAAAACAATAGGTAAAGATGACAAGAAACCATTGACTATTTTCTGACTACTTTATATATTGGTTATAGAAGTGTAGTAGAAGTTAGCAAGAGATCGTGAGTGGTATTACGTGTCATTACGTATCGAACACCGTATCGGCAGGCTGGCTATGCAGCTGGCACTGCTTGAAGAAGACGACGCGGGCGCCTTTCCATTAGTGCAGGTGGAGACATCAGGGTATCAGTTCTGCAAGGGAAGGGTAGGCTCGATGGATGCACATAAAGTTGTGGCTGCCATCGAAACCGCTGCAAAGAAAGAACAAATCATCGACGGATCGTTCTATCGGGAGACACATGCGCTCTACCATGCCATTATTGAGGCGATGCAGGGAGTTACGCGCGGACAGGTGCAGCTTGGCACTGTTCTCCGTACCGTTGGCCTGAACTTTGCTATTGTACGCGGAAGGCCGTACGATAACGAACGTGAAGGCGAGTGGATTGCTGTAGCACTGTATGGTACGATTGGCGCGCCGGTACGAGGTCTAGAACACGAGACGTTGGGACTTGGCATTAACCATATTTAAATAACGCAAGTATAAGCCCATAGTGAACAGAAGACAGGGGGCTGCATACTGCTTAAAGTAAGCGGGCGTAAGGACCGTTTTATTTAAGCATGTGCAGCTCCCTTTTTGTTTGCCTGAAAGAGGAGAGTGGATAATATGATCAAATTAAATGGCTATTCATTAACGCTGTCGCAGGTGCAAAGCGTAGTATACGAATATGAACCGGTGGAAGCTTCCACAGAGAGCATGCAGCGAGTAGAAGCGAGTCGGCGGGCGGTAGAAAAAATCGTAGCTGAGAACAAAGTCGCCTACGGTATTAACACCGGCTTCGGCAAGCTGAGTGATGTTCTTATTGATCAAAAAGATGTGGAGAAGCTTCAACTTAATTTGATTCGCAGTCATGCATGCGGGGTCGGTGAACCGTTTGCAGAGCCGGTATCGCGTGCTATGCTCCTGCTACGTGCTAATGCGCTGCTCAAAGGCTATTCTGGCGTGCGCCGCGAAGTTATAGAGAGTCTCTTGGCTCTTGTAAACCGACGCATTCATCCGGTTATTCCCCAGCAGGGATCACTTGGTGCCAGTGGAGATTTGGCTCCGCTTTCCCACCTTGCGCTTGCATTGGTCGGGGAAGGTGAAGTGTTCTATAAGGGACAGATTGTTCCCGCCCTGCATGCGCTGCGGGCAGAAGGCATTCGGCCGCTAACGCTGACAGCCAAGGAAGGTCTTGCGCTGATTAACGGCACACAGGCGATGACGGCCATGGGAGTTGTCACATATTTAGAAGCAGAGCAGCTCGCCTATCAGGCAGAATTGATTGCAGCGGTAACAATGGAAGGTCTGCGCGGCATTACGGATGCCTTCGCTGAAGAAATCCACATTGCGCGCGGTTACCCAGAACAGGTGGCAGTGGCGGAGCGCATGCGGGTGTATTTATCGGATAGTGAACTTACGACAAGACAGGGTCAACTGCGTGTACAGGATGCCTACTCGCTGCGCTGCATCCCGCAGGTGCATGGTGCTTCCTTTCAGGCGCTTGGCTATGTAAAAGAAAAGCTGGAGATTGAGATGAATGCAGCAACAGATAACCCGCTGATTTTTGATGATGGAGAGAAGGTCATCTCTGGTGGAAACTTCCACGGTCAGCCAATTGCGCTTGCCATGGACTTTCTAAAAATTGCTGTTGCAGAACTCGCAAATATCTCAGAGCGGAGAATTGAGCGTATGGTAAATCCGCAGTTGAGCGGGTTGCCTGCTTTCTTGAGTCCACAGCCTGGGCTGCAGTCTGGCGCAATGATTCTGCAATACTGTGCCGCTTCCCTTGTTTCCGAGAACAAAACGCTCGCCCATCCAGCCAGCGTAGATTCCATTCCCTCCTCAGCCAATCAGGAAGACCATGTAAGCATGGGTACGATTGCAGCACGACATGCTTATCAGATCGTACAGAATGTGAGAAATGTGCTCTCTATTGAATTAATCTGCGCGCTGCAATCAGCAGACTATCAAGGAGTTGATAAGATGGGTTCTAAAACAAAGCAATTTCATGCAATGGCACGCAAGGTGACAGCGCCGCTGACGGAAGATAGGGTATTTGCAAAAGATATTGCCGCAGTAACAGAGTTTTTGAAGCATACACCTGTGCCAGCAGTAACCGGAAAGCCGTTGTTTAAGGAAGTTGGATAAGCGAAATAGAAAAAAGGTATATGGATTCATATTAAAAAGGCCGGGACCTCGTGTTCCGGCCTTTTTATGGTAATAAATACATGTTTGAATGTCGAGACAATGTGGAATAGGTGTTATAGGGTACATATGATAGTTCTCTTCTCTCACAAGGATTGGAAGGCTTCCTCCCCTCATTCCGCCTTCTAGCCTGCTCCCGAAATTTATCATTTTTTTATTATGGTATAGTAGTTATGTAAAGTTTTGCCGATCGGATTGCTTCATACTATGCAAATGGGTAAGTTCAGGGTGCTTGAAACCGGATGGAATGGAAATATTATAAGTATGTTCTAGCAGTGACTGCACTTAATTTAGGAGAAGGTGATTATAGTACATGATAAAACTAGAAAATGTGCAAAAAAAATACTCGGATGGCTATGTAGCTCTTAAAGAAGTGAATTTGGAATGTAAGAGCGGGGAGATTACGGTCTTTATCGGGCCGAGCGGCTGTGGAAAAACAACCACAATGAAACTGATTAACCGCCTGATTAATCCTACCAGCGGAAAAGTATATGTGAATGGTCAAGATGTTTCTGGTTTCGATCCTGTTGAACTGCGAAGAGGGATTGGGTACGTAATTCAAAACGTCGGTCTCTTTCCTCATATGACGATTGCAGAAAACGTGGCTGTGGTTCCCAAATTGCTTAAATGGGACAAAGAACGAATCGATAAACGGGTCGATGAATTATTACATATGGTTGGATTAGATCCTGAAGTATACCGAGGCAGATATCCATCGGAGCTCAGTGGGGGGCAACAGCAGAGAATTGGGGTCATTAGAGCTTTAGCGGCAGAACCTTCTGTCATTCTTATGGACGAACCGTTCAGTGCGCTTGATCCGATCAGCCGCGAACAATTGCAGGATGAACTTATCGGGCTGCAAAAAGATATTAAAAAGACGATTATCTTTGTCACGCATGATATGGACGAGGCATTAAAGATTGCCGATAAGATTGTCCTTATGAAAGATGGTGCCGTCGTTCAGCAGGGTACTCCAGAAGAAATTCTGCGACATCCGGCTAATGATTTTGTTAAAAACTTCATTGGGGCTCATCGACTCAAGCAGATTCAAGACATTCCAACCGCTGAGGAAGTCATGATTAGGAAGCCAGTTACCGCGTATCCAACACGTGGATTGGCTGCATCGATCAAAATTATGGAAAGCAGAAAAGTTGATTCATTACTTGTTGTGAATGAAGAGAATAAATTGCAGGGCTATATTACGATATATGATGTAATTCATCAGTTTGAAGATGAGAGCAAGAGGATTGGAGATATTCTGCAGCCTGTACCTCATACAGTAGGTCCGGATACGCTGTTGACAACAGTTATTGAGCTTGTTGATGCATATAAGCTTGCGTATGTACCGGTTGTAAGCGAGGATGGCACGCTGCTTGGCATCGTAACAAGGGGAAGTCTGGTGGGTCATATGTCAGATATCTATCCATCTAACGGAATTGGGGTGTAGGGGATGGAGAAATATGTGCTTATTTTCGCTCAGCGCTGGCAGGATCTTTATCAAGCGTTGATCGAACATATTATTCTTTCTGTAGGCGCAGTCATCCTGGGATGTATTGTTGCCATTCCCTTAGGAATATTTTTGGCCAAAACTTCCGTTGCATGGATTCGCTCCCTTATTTTTACGATTGCGAATATCTTTCAGACCATTCCGAGTTTAGCGCTACTGGCAATTCTGATTCCACTGCTAGGTATCGGTACGACACCGGCGATTATTGCACTGTTCTTGTATTCACTCATGCCGATTTTGCAGAATACGTATTCGGGATTCCAGGCCATCGAGCCGGATATTATTGAAGCAGCCAAAGCGGTGGGATATAGCTCTAGACAGCGGCTGTTCAAAATTGAGCTGCCTTTAGCTATTCGCTATATTATGTCAGGCATTCGATTGACAACAGTATACGTTATTAGCTGGGCTACGCTGGCCACGCTAATTGGAGCTGGAGGCCTTGGAGAACTGATTGTAGGCGGGCTGTCCGTATATGATAAGCCGTTAATCTTTGCTTCGGCATTCTTAGCTATGGCGCTTGCACTCTTGGTTGACTTTGTACTCTCTGCCTTTGAGAAGAGAATAACAAAACGAGCGCTCTAGAAATAAATTTGTCTAATATCGGGGGTCACTATTGAATGAAGAAAATAACACTGGCAGCAGCGGCGCTCTCCGTGCTGCTTCTCTTTACAGGCTGCAGTACGGGGGGCAAGGAGATTATCGTCGGAACGCAGACATTTACCGAGACGAAGATTCTTGGTTATATGTACGAATACTTGATTGAAGACAGAAGTGATACAAACGTGAAGGTGAAGACGGATCTGCTATCTTCTCCATTCATTATTAATGCGATGAAGGAAAATGAATTACAGATGGGGACACTGTATACAGGAGAGATTTTTAACGGATGGTTTCCTGTTGAACAGACTAAGGACCCGCAGAAGGCATTGGAACAAGCCAAAGATGGGTTTAATAAATATCATGGAATCACATGGATGGACACTCTTGGCTTTGAGAATACATACGCTTTTACGGTACGGAGAGATATTGCGGAGAAATATAAGCTCAAGAAAATCTCTGACCTTAAAAATGTAGCTAAGGATATGAAGTTAGGGGTAGATACTTCATGGCTTGAGCGCAAAAATGATGGCTATAAAGCTTTCAGTAAAACATATGGACTCTCATTTAAACAGTTATTTCCAATGGAGATTAACCTTGTATATACAGCAGTACAAAGCAAAGACGTAGATATTGTTCTAGCTTATTCATCTGATCCAAGAATTAAAGAATTCGATCTTGTTACACTAGAAGACGATAAAAAATTCTTTCCGCCCTATTTTGCTTCACCGCTCGTTTTGAATGAAACGATAAAAGAGCACCCAGAAATCGAGCCGGCATTGAAGCCATTGTTTGGAAAAATCGATCTGGATACGATCAGAACCTTAAATGCGAAGGTTGATCTTGAGAAACAGGACCCTAAAGAGGTAGCAAAGGAATACTTAGAAGCACAAGGTCTTATAAAGCAGAGGTGAGAAAATGAGCGAAAATATATATAGCGATATAGCACGGTATCTTGGGAACAACTGGGATACGCTGCTGCTCTTAATGTTGCAGCACATTGGAATGGTTCTCTCCGGTATCATTTTAGCTCTTATCGTTGGGATTCCATTGGGTATTCTTGCCGCAAGAAATGAGCGAGCAGCTACGATAATTTTAGCGCTGGCGAATATTATTCAAGTATTTCCAAGCCTTGCATTGCTTGCGCTTCTGATGATTTTCTTCGGCATTGGTTTTACCTCTGTAGTCATTGGGCTCTTTTTGTACTCTCTTCTGCCAATTATCCGGAATACGTATGTCGGGCTTCTAGAGGTCGATAAAAGTACAACAGAGGCAGGAATTGGCGTAGGGATGACAGCTTCTCAATTACTGTTGAAGGTTCAACTTCCACTCTCCCTATCGTTCATTCTCGCAGGGATTCGTATTGCGGCTGTTATTGCGATTGGCGTGGCAACACTTGCTCCATTTATCGGAGGAGAGGGGCTTGGTAAAGAAATTTATTCAGGCATTAATTTACGGGATCCGATAAAAATTTATACGAGTGCCATTCTTGCGGCGCTTCTTGCCATCATTGCGGATTTGTTGCTCGGTAAAGCTCAGAAGAAGGCTCGCATTGAGTAGCTGCCTCATTGCAATTAAGTACAGAGATTCGTTTAGTAACCATGCATAACATATGCATGGTTATTTATTTATGCATAAATTAAATATAAGTACGGATGATTCTTTATCCCTATAAACAAAGGATAAAAACCCTAAAACTTTTTTACTAATAAAATATTTACAATTATCAATAAATTATAGTATGATCAATACAGTAAAACCCATTAAACCAAGTTTTTACGGAGGTACATAGTGATTGAGTTTCGCCAAGTAGATAAATACTATGGCAATTTCCATGTCCTGCAGAATATTCACCTTACCATTTCCGAAGGGGAAGTTGTCGTGATCATAGGCCCTTCGGGTTCAGGTAAGTCCACGCTATTGCGCTGCATCAATCACCTTGAGAAAATATCGAGCGGTGAATTGATTGTTGACAAGATGAATGTTCATGACCGCAAGACGAATCTGAACGTTCTTAGGCAGGAGATTGGCATGGTGTTTCAGCATTTTAACCTGTATCCTCATATGAGCGTGTTAGAGAACATCACGCTAGCACCGATGAAAGTACGCAAGATATCCCGTACAGAAGCTGAAAAAACAGCACGTCTTTACTTAGAGAAAGTCGGACTGGCGCATAAAGCGGATGCGTATCCAAGTGCTTTGTCTGGTGGACAGCAGCAGCGGGTGGCGATTGCCCGTGGCTTAGCTATGCAGCCTAAAATTATGCTGTTCGATGAACCAACGTCTGCTCTTGATCCAGAGATGATCGGAGAGGTGTTGGAAGTTATGAAGAGCTTGGCAAAGGAAGGGATGACGATGGTCGTCGTAACCCATGAGATGGGATTTGCCAAGGAAGTAGCTGACCGTGTGGTATTTATGGATCACGGGCAGGTTGTAGAAGTGAGCGAGCCGAATGAATTCTTCGCTAATCCGAAGGAGGAGAGGGCGCGCGTCTTCTTAAGCCGTCTGCTGAACCATTAATTTATGCAATTGAAAAAAGGGGGGCCACAAATGAAAAAGAAAGTATCTGTCTTAAGTCTGGTGCTTATGCTCGTGATGGCAGTTGTGCTTGCGGCATGCGGCGGTGGCGGAAAACAAGAACAGAGCAAACCTGCTGACGGTGCTTCGTCCGGTGGAAGTGCTGAGAAGAGTGCAGTAGCTGCAGCGAAGGAACGCGGCAAACTGGTTGTAGGTGTAAAATATGACACTAACCTGTTTGGGAAAAAGGATACAACGGATGGTCAGGTAAAAGGCTTTGATATCGATATCGCCAAGGCTATTGCTAAAAAAGTAATGGGCGATGAAACAAAAATCGAGCTGAAAGAAGTAACATCCAAAACACGTATTCCTATGCTGCAAAATGGTGACATCGATGCGATTATCGCAACCATGACCATTACAGAAGAGCGTAAAAAGCAAGTTGACTTCTCTGAAGTATATTTTGAAGCCGGTCAATCTCTGCTCGTGCCGAACGATTCTGCAATTACAGGCGTCAAAGATCTGAACGGTAAAACGGTTATTGCAGTAAAAGGTTCTACCTCCGCAAAGAACATTCGTGAACATGCTCCAGAGGCAAAAGTAGCCGAGTATGAAAACTATGCAGAAGCTTTCACGGCGCTGAAATCCAAAAAAGGTGATGCGCTGACAACAGATAACTCCATTCTGCTTGGTATGCAGAAGGAAGATGCAAATTACAAGCTGGTAGGTGGTCTCTTCACAGATGAGCCATACGGTATCGCGATTAAGAAGGGCGATGCAGAAATGCTGAAAGCGGTTAACGACACGCTCTCTGAGTTGAAATCTTCTGGTGAGTACGACAAGCTCTACGAAAAATGGTTTGGCGAGAAGCCAAGCAAAAAATAGAGAAAGCAGGGGCCTGACGGCGAAGTGGCCGCAGGCCCTTTTCTCGTCCGAAAGAAGGGATTAAAAAACATATGCTGCAGACAATGCTTGACATCTGGTCGGAATACAATAGCGAATATATCAGCGGTTTGATTACGACGCTGCAAATCAGTATTATTGCTCTTATTATGAGTCTTGCCTTAGGCACAGTCATCGCTATTCTCTGCATTTCTCCGTTTCGGATTCTCGTTATTATCGGACGTTCGTACATTGAATTCATCCGAAATACACCATTATTGATCCAGATTTTCTTCTTTTACTTCGGTCTTCCTTCAGTAGGCATACAGATGAGTCCTTTTGTAGCTGGAACGCTTGGTCTTACGGTCTATACGGCTGCCTTCATCTCAGAAGCAATCCGGGCGGGAATCAACTCCATTCCCCGCGGGCAGATGGAAGCAGCCCGTGCATCCGGACTGAGCTACATTCAAGCGATGCGCTATGTTGTTCTGCCGCAGGCCTTCAAAATTGTTATTCCACCGCTTGGCAATCAGTTCATTAACCTTGTTAAAAACTCGTCTCTCCTCGGTGTGATTGCGGGTATGGATCTGATGTATCATGCAGATATCGTAGCGACAAATACGTTTATTACATTTGAGACCTATGTTTTGGTCGCGTGTTTCTATTTAACAATCACGGTACCGCTATCCATTCTGGTGAATTGGCTGGAGCGCCGCTTGAAGGTCAAACATGCATAAGAATAACGGAACCAGAAAGGAGTGGGGCGAATGGATTTTGTCGGCGCGTACAGTTGGCCGAATATAAGATATTTGTTAGAAGGGTTTCTTGTGACGCTTGAAGTAGCGGCGTTATCAATTGTTTTTTCTTTTGTGATTGCGATTGTGTTTGCGATTATCAGGTATACAAAAATTCCGGTGTTGTCACAGTTGGTATTTTTGTGGGTAGAGATGATACGGAATCTTCCTCTGCTGTTAATTATTTTCTTTGTCTATTTCGCGCTGCGCGATGTGGGCATTAAACTTGAAGTATTCACAGCAGCAGTTGTTGCTTTGACGATTTTTGAATCGGCGATGATTACAGAGATCATCCGCAGCGGTCTAATGTCAGTGGATAAGGGACAGATTGAAGCAGCGCGTGCCTCGGGATTAACCTATGTGCAGACGCTGCGGTATATTATTATGCCGCAGGCGCTGCGCCGTATGGTACCGCCCATTGTCAGCCAGTTTATTTCCCTGTTGAAGGATACGTCTTTAGCGATTATTATTTCGCTTGCTGAGCTGATGCATAACGGTCAGGTGATTTACAATACGAGCACGAATTATATTATTCCGATTCTGCTGCTGATTGCGATGATGTACTTCGTTGTAAACTTTGGTCTTTCCTTGATTGCACGACGATTGGAGCATACGAAATAAAAGAAAAAACGAGGCAAATTGCCAGATCCGGGCAATGCCTCGTTTTTTATGTGAATCAATCAACCTTAAAGCTACGGGCTGCATAGAGTGCCGGCGTAGAAAGAATAGAAATAACGAATTTAATGAGGTACGTTGTAATAAAAATGTCGAGCCATACATCAGCGGAGTGTACACCGGCAAAAGCGATCGTACAGAAGACAAGCGAGTCGACCAACTGACTTATGATGGTGCTGCCGTTGTTGCGTATCCATAACTGATTAGGCTTGGGGAATTTCTTTTTTAAGAACGTATAGATCTTCACATCGAGGAACTGACTGATGAAGTAGGCCGCCAGACTTCCGAGCGCCAGGCGAGGCATCAGACCGAACAGCGTATCCATCGACTTCTGTGCGATATCTTCTGCATGCGGCTGAAACAGCAGCGCCATCTGCATGATGATGGTCGTCATAACTAAGGTAAAGAAGCCGAACCAGACTGCCTTCTTCGCGTCCCTCTCCCCGTATTTTTCGTTCAGCAGGTCGCTTACCAGATAGATGGTACCATACATCGTATTCCCGAGCGTCATGACCAGACCAAACATCTCAATTGTTTTAACTACCTGGATGTTCGCGAGTACAGTAGCGACACCAACCCAAGCATAGAGACCGAACTTGCCAAAGAACCGATAACAAATAAGAAACAGCAAAAAATTCACGAGAACAAACAACATGCCAAAATAAAAATTGTACATACGTATAAAAGCCTCCTAGTTTTGATAACGCGGGAAGTCTCGAACCGCGGTTGCCTCTCAGCAAAACATTACTATTCTACTCGCTGTGAAAGAAAAGCACAACAAAAAAATAGATCAAGCCTGTGGGTGGCAGATCTATTTATGGAATTCAACGGCTGGAGTGCCTTGTCATTTTGTAGTTGCGGCTATAATGCATGAGAAGAGGAATCATGATATATAAAGCATAGGCGCAGGACATCCACGCTGTAAAGGCAATTACCTGCCCAGAGGAGAGGGCGGTAAAGAAGCGGGAATGATAAGAAATAGAGAATGTGTCAAGAAACAATCCGGTGGTTGTGCCGCAGAGTGCGAATGTAAGAAGGGCATTAGCGGATGAATCAAATCGGATATAGAGCAGGGAGATCAGGTAGAGACATATGGCTGTACCTGCCTCAAGGAGAATGAGCGTGGGCCAGAAGCTGCTAAGGGAAGGATCGACAAGCACCTGATGGCCAAAGAAAACAAAGAACATGGTAGCACTTGCCCATATGAGTACAGCCCATATCATAGGAAAAAGAATTTTTTGCATGTTTATTCACACTCCTTTTCTTTTTCAGTATGTATTCAGTGCGTAAGCAAAATTTCCAGTTCGTTGTATATTTTCTCAGTCGGAAATGAATCAGATAGAAGCGCTTGAACAGCTAGCCCATCAATTAAAGCATTTAGCAAAATTCCCCATGTTTCCAGGGAGACACCCTCCACAGGAGAGGCAGACCAGAGAGAAGTGAGCTGCTTAGATAGACTGTCGTTTTCAAAATGGAGCAGCTCATGCAGTTGTTCTTTTGTTTGTGCATTTTGAAAGCTGTAAGCAAGTAAGGAGAAGAAGAGGCGGTGATAAAAAGACTCCGATGTACAGCGTTCTTTGGCACCCGTGAGTGCGGCTTTTACTTTTTGAGTATGGGAAGTAGGGGTGTCTGCTATCTGATTCCATGAAGATTGGCATAGGTCCTTTACAATTTCAAGCAAGAGCTGCTCTTTTGTACGGAAATGATAATATACGGTTCCCTGCGTGACCCCGGCACCTTCAGCGACACTTTTTAGCGTTAGTTTATCTAAGCCGTATTCTACGATGCGTGTTTTAGCAGATTCGAGCAGATCTTTCTTGGACACCACATTAGGTTTTGCCATATTGATTCCATTCTCCTTTATTTTAGTTATTCGAACAACTAACTTGAGTATAGTATAGAAAAAATAAACAAAAAAATCCAGAGTTTAATGAAAAACCCTGGATACATTATAGAAGGTGTTATATGTCAGCAAGTGTCTGCTTCATCTGTTGTTGTGGATCTGAATGAAGGAAACGCTGTGTTTCTTTCACAACAACGCCGCTTAATCCAATTAAACCAATCAGATTTGGAATTGCCATAAGTCCGTTGGCGATGTCGGAGAATGTCCATACAATATGTAGTTTTAATGCCGACCCGGCTGCAATTACAAAGATAAATACCAATTGATAATATCGAATTGCATGCTTGCCGAGAAGATATTCGATGCACTTTTCTCCATAGTATGCCCAGCCAAGAATAGTGGAGTATGCAAAAAGGATGATGGAGATGGCGAGTATAATGCTGCCGGTACTGCCGAAAACGCTTTGAAAAGCGAGCGTAGTTGCTTCAACCCCGGTCTTCCCTGTTTTCCATACGCCTGTAGTGACAAGTGCCAGGCCGGTGATCGAGCAGACGATGATCGTATCAATAAACGTTCCGGTCATGGAGACTAACGCTTGCTTCGCCGGTTCTTTTGTTTTGGCGGCAGCGGCGGCAATCGGCGCGCTTCCTAGTCCGGCCTCGTTGGAGAATACGCCGCGTGCGACCCCCATCTGTATTGCTTGTGCAATCGTAGCCCCAAGAAATCCTCCAGCCGCTGCTGTGCCGGTGAATGCACCAGATATAATGGTAGCGATGGCATCGGGTACTTTATCTGCATTAACCAATATGATAATGATACCTGCTCCGATATAGAAAATAGCCATAAACGGAACAAGCACACCTGTGACCTGCCCGATCTTTTGTACGCCGCCCAAGATGACAAAGGCAGTACATATAGCAAGGATAATACCGGTAACAATCGGCGGAATAGAGAAGTTAATATAAATCGCTTCTGCCACGGAGTTTGCCTGCACCATATTTCCGATCCCGAATGAGGCGCATACACCGAATAGAGCGAACAGCAGAGCGAGCCATTTTTGCCCTAAGCCCCGTTCCAGATAATACATCGGTCCGCCTGAGTATTGTCCATTTTCGCTTTTGACTCGGTATTTTACCGCAAGAATTGCTTCTGAATACTTGGTAGCCATACCAAACAAGGCAGTTAGCCACATCCAGAAAATCGCTCCGGGGCCGCCTACCGTAACAGCAGTAGCTACGCCGGCAATATTGCCCATACCGATTGTAGCTGCCAGTGCAGTCATAAGTGCCTGGAAGTGATTGATGTCTCCTTCTGATTTCTTTTCCTGATTTTTGCCGAATGCTAATCGTAGTGCATAGCCAAGTCGAGAAAATTGCAGTCCGCGCAGGCGCACGGTGAGCAGGATGCCTGTTCCCACAAGCAGGATCAGGGTTGGAAGCCCCCATACGAATGAATTGATGGTATCAAGTAATTGCGCTAATTTTTCCATCTGTCTCTCCCTTTCCATTGGAAATAAAAAAACCATCTCATCCCGTAGATAAAATGGTCTCTGGAGATACAGCAAAATAGGGAATAAAACCGAACCCAAACGGGGTAGCTTTTCCTGTTTTACTGTCTCTGTCCTTTTACCTGAGAGATTATCCCGTACTTTGTTTGGTACGGATTTGCTCCTTCGGTGCTCTCTTTCCTCGACCTCGTGCTGCGAAGGTGAGGGAGTCTCTCCAGAGTTTCGTCCCCATACAGTTCTACTTGATCTCAAGACCTGAGAGTTTCAAGGTGTTCACCTTTTGCCCCGTCGGTAGATAATTTCTTATCTTCTCCTGCATGGTTCATCCGAATACTATTTGATTAATAAATTTTATTATAGAAAGAGAAAACGAGAAATCAAGGAAAAATAAGAAGTTGGAATTAAAAGAATATATTTTCGATAAATAAGTATGCGCATCTTGTTCCATATTAAAATAGAATAAGATATCAGTTTCAGAAGGAGAACGATATGAGCGATCAACAATCAAGTAAGCAGGCGCAAAGCCCGGTTTCTGAAGCGCAGAATGCGGTAAAGAATGTACAAAATGCTGCTGCACAGATGGAGTCTCATCCAAATGCACAGACATTAGAGGGAGCGGAAAATGCAATAGAACAAGCAGAGCGTGCGATTGCACAGGCACAGACGAGCGCAGACCAACGTGCGGTAGCGGAATCAGGCGAACAGCTCACAGAAGCACGCCAGCGTATAGAACAGGCAAAAGAGTAAGGTGATATTTATATACTAAAAAGATAGCCGCAAAAAAGCGGTTATTTTTTTGTTGACTTTTATATTTGAAATGTGATAAATTTAATTTCGTTGCCCCGCTAAACGAAACATTGTAGAGAAACAAAGTTTTTGATACAATGATAAGGTTTTTGTCGGATAAACATACAGATTCAAAACAACAAAAAAGTTGTTGACAAAAGAATCTAGGCTTGATAAGATATAAAAGTCGCCGCTGAAATACAGCGCAGTGCAAAAGCGTACTAACAAGTTCCTTGAAAACTGAACAGTGACACTCGATGTGT